>JAKAUG010000172.1 GCA_021827805.1 Bacillota bacterium
CGCACCAACTCCTGGAGCAGGCGCGCGGCGATTTGGGCGGGCGGTGTCGGCACGTGCGCACCCTGCGCCTGGAGGGCGACGCGGTACCGGCGATCTGCGCCCTCGCCGAGGCCGAAGGGGCGGAACTGATCGCCATGGGCCATCGCGGCCTGGGGGACCTGGCCTCGTTGGTGCTGGGCAGCGTCAGCCACGGCGTGCTGCAGCGGACCAAGGCGGCCGTGCTCCTCGTCAAGTGAGGGCGTCCCTGGCCGCTGGGGGCTCCTCAGAGCGCGAGCATGCCGCGCACCAGATCCCCGCGGCTGATGATGCCGACCAGGCGCCGCTCGGCGATCACCGGTAGCCGCTTGAGGTTGCGCTGCACCATGAGCCGCGCCGCCTCGGGCAGGCCGTCGTCCGGGGAAACGCTCACGGCGTGGGGCGTCATCAGTTCACGCACGGGTCGCTGCCGCAGGGTGTGCAGGAGTTCCCGCAACGGCTCGTCCTCCCCCACGGCCGGTGCGGGCACCGTCGTGCCGTCCACAAAGAAGGCGACCCATGGCACCTGGACCCGCAGGCGACGAATGATGTCTCCCTCGGTGATGATGCCGACCAGCCGGTCCTCCTCCAGCACCGGCAGGCCGCTGACCTTGGCCTGCACCATGACGGCCATGCATTCCCGCAGTGGCGCATCGGCCTGCACGGTCCGCACTTCCCGGGTCATCACGTCCCGCACGCGCATATCGTTCCCTCCGCAATTCCGTCTTGACCCTATGCTTGGCATGCCCTATGGTTAGTATACCATAGTATTGGAGGTGAAACAGGCTGTGCAGGCGCACGAGGACCCGCGCGCGGCGGTCGGGCAGGCGCTGGAGGTGCTGCCGGCCGTCGTGCGCGCGCTACGCCATGCGGCCGCGGCTCCGGGTCCAAACAGCCAAGGGCTCACGTTGACCCAGTTCCGCCTCCTGCGCGCGCTCTCGGAGCACTGCGTGCGCACCTCCGAACTGGCGGCAAGGTTGGAGGTCACGCCTGCCACGGTCAGCGTGGCGATCGACGGTCTGGTCCGGCGCGGCTTGGTGGAGCGGTTGCCGTCTGCCGGCGATCGCCGGGCTGTGCCGCTTGGCCTTACCGCCGAGGGGCGCCAGAACCTGGACGAGGCTCTCGCCAGGCAGCAGAGCTTGCTCGCCGGGCTGCTGGCCGACCTGACGGTCCCGGAGCGCCGTGCGCTGACGGTTGGCCTCTCCGGCCTGGTGCGCGTGCTGCGCACCAGGCGCGAGCGTTGCGGCGTGCTCCAGTAGCGGGAGGTGGTGGGCTTGCGCGTCGGTCGATACGTCTCGGCCCTGGCGGCGACCAGTGTGGCCGTGGCGGCCGGGATCTGGCTGCTTGTGGCTCCGTGGGTGCTCAGTTATCCCCAGCAGGCGAGCGGTTGGGGGCCCCAGGTTCTGACGGACTTCTGGACCGGGATGGCCGTGCTGGTCCTGGCCTTCCTCGCCCTTGCCCTGTATGGCGGCACGGCCGCCAGGGCGCTTCGCGCGCCCGTGGCCTCCGCCGCGACAGCGGCGGTTGCGGAGCCCACAGGGGACGAGGATGCGGCGCCCGTGCCCGAGGCCATGCCGGCGCAGAACGGCGCGGCGCACGAGCCTGCCGCGCCTCCGCCCGTCGCCCCAGCCCCAGCCCCGGCCACGGCGAGTGGAACCCTGGACGACATGCTCGTGCCCATCGCCACGGCTCTGCTCTCGGACCTGGTCAAACGCCGAGCCGCGGCATCCGGCGGCGGCAACACGGGGGGGGAAGGCTCGTGAAACCACCGCGTCTTTTCTCCGGCGGGACCGTATGTACGGGGCTCCTCGGTCTGGCGGGGGTGTGGCTTGTGCTCGCCCCCTTCTGGGTTGGCTACCAAACGGCCGGGACGACCTGGCTGCGGGCCACGCACAACGATGTCGTCGTGGGCGCGGTGTTGGTCGTCAGCAGCCTGCTCGGCCTGTTCGGTCAGGTGGCCTTTGGCCTGCGCGACGCAGCCCTCTGGGTCGAGCGCGACCAGCGGGCAGCGGCCGCCACGGGCGCGCAGCAGCAAGAAGCCTGAGGTTCGTTGATCGACGAGGGAGAGGTAAGGTTGCAGACATCCGTCCAGCAATCCAACGGCCGCAGACGCCAGGACCCACCGGCGCGCGCATCGCGCCGCGCGCGCGAGCGGCCCGCGCCCGGCCCGCATTACAAATGGATCGCGCTGTCCAACACCACCCTTGGTGTTCTGATGGCCGCGCTGAACAGCAGCATCATCCTGATCTCGCTGCCGGCGATCTTCCGGGGGATCAAGATCAATCCCCTGCAGCCCGGGGAGATCGGTTACCTGCTCTGGATCCTGCTGGGCTACATGGTGGTCACCGCGGTCTTCCTGGTGACCTTCGGCCGCATCTCGGACATGTATGGCCGCGTACGGCTGTACAACGCGGGGTTCGCCGTCTTCACCCTGGGTTCGTTGCTGCTGTTCCTCACGCCAGGCACCGGCAACCCCGCCGCCCTGCAGCTGATCATCTTCCGCCTCGTGCAGGGCATCGGCGCGGCCTTCCTGTTCGCGAACAGCGCCGCCATCCTCACGGATGCCTTCCCGCATGATCAGCGCGGTCTGGCGATGGGGATCAACCAGATCGCCGCCATCGGCGGCTCCCTGATCGGGCTGATCGTCGGGGGCGTCTTGGCCAGCACGTGGTGGCGTGGCATCTTCCTGGTCAGCGTGCCCGTGGGTGTGGTCGGCACGATCTGGGCCTACCTGATGCTGCGGGAGACCGCCAAGCCCCAGGCCAACCAGCACATCGACTACCTGGGCAACGTCACGTTCGCCGTGGGCCTCACGGCGCTCCTGATCGGCGTGACGTACGGAATCCAGCCCCACGGCAACTCGACGATGGGCTGGTCGAGCCCGTTCGTCCTCGGCTCCCTCGCCACGGGGATCGTCCTGCTGGCCCTGTTCGTCTGGGTGGAGTCCCGCGTGCCCCAGCCCATGTTCCGCCTCTCCCTGTTCCGCATTCGCATGTTCACCGCCGGCAACCTGAGCGGGTTCCTCGGCTCTCTGGCCCGCGGCGGATTGCAGTTCATGCTCATCATCTGGCTGCAGGGCATCTGGCTGCCGCTGCACGGCGTCACGTTCGAGAACACCCCGCTGCAGGCGGGTATCGACATGATGCCGCTGATGCTGGGTTTCCTGCTGATGGGTCCGCTGAGCGGCACGCTGTCGGACCGCTACGGAGCCCGCGGTTTCGCGACCGGGGGCATGGCCATCACGGCAGTCGCCTTCTGGTTCCTGACGTTGCTGCCCTTCAACTTCCACTACTGGACCTTCGCGGCGGTGACGGCCCTCATGGGCCTGGGCATGGGTATGTTCGCCGCGCCCAACTCCACCGCGATCATGAACGCCCTGCCTCCGGAGCACCGCGGCGTCGGCTCCGGGATGCGGGCCACCTTTCAGAACGCCGCCAGCATGCTCAGCATGGGCATCTTCTTCACAATCGTGATCATCGGCCTCTCGCACAGCCTGCCGGTGGTCCTGCAGACGGGCCTCGTGCAGGCCGGTCTGCCCGCATCCGTTGCCCAGGGCGTCGCCCACCTGCCGCCCACGGCGGCGCTGTTCGCGGCCTTCTTGGGGTACAACCCGATGGGCACGCTCCTGCAGCCACCCGTGCTGGCTGCCCTCAGCTCGGCGGCGCGCGCCAACCTGCTCTCGCTGAACTTCTTCCCGAACCTGATCGCCCCGGCGTTCATGAAGGGGCTGCACGACGCCTTCTACATCTCAATCGTCCTCTCCCTGGTGGCGGCGGTGGCGTCGCTGCTGCGCGGCCAGAGGTACATCCACGGCATGGATGACGCGATCGGCGCCCTGGGGACGCCCGCGGCGCCGGCGCTCAGGACCGGCGACGCGCTGACCACCGAGACCCTCGCGGGGCTGCTGGGCGTTCTGTTGCTGCTGCAGAGTTCCCGCTCCCAGGACCACGCTGGGGGAGCGGCCGCGGCGCATCCCGAAGATCTGGAGACGCTGGGTATGATGCTGTTGCAGCACTATCTGCGCCAGACCGGGCGGCCCACCGCCGAAGCCGCCGCCCAGCTCGCACCCAGGTGAGTTCGCGCGGTGGCGGCGGTGGCCTCCCGTGTCCCGGCGGGTGCCCGGCATGGCAGGCGTTCCCACCAGGCCTTGCGCACCAACGCGGTTTGGAAGTTCGCCGCCGGGCCTGTCCACGGCCGCGCCGCCC
>JAKAUG010000468.1 GCA_021827805.1 Bacillota bacterium
CGGATCCCGATCGGCAACAGGTCCTGGAACGGGGAGAGCGGGTCGCGCCTTGGGCCCACGGGCAGGCGGTTGGGAAGCTTGAGCGGTCGCACGGTCATGACGCGCGGATAGACCGTGAGCCATTTCTCGCCGGAGACCGTGCCCGCAAGCTCGCGCAGTCCGAACCAGTCGCCGACGGATACCTCCAGGTGCCCCAGCCGATAGAGCCCGCGCTCGGTGACCTGCACCTCGTAGCGGTGCTCACGCTCCACGCCGGGCAGCATCGTCGCCACGTGGCTGAAGATCACGCTCTTGGAGAGCTTGACCGGCACGTGCTCCTCCACCCAGACCCAGGGAGCGGGCAGCGGCGACCGGTTGGCCACCACCAATGAGAAGTGGATCCTCTCCCCGGGAAACGCGTGGTCGCGATCGATGCGATGCACGATCCGCAGGTGCTGCAGGGTCATGCGCACCGCGGTGCGGGCCGTCACCACCACCAGGATCAGGGCATAGAGCCAAAAGGCGACGGAATGGGCCCGCACCAGGATCGCGCCAACCGCGAACAGGACAATGGCTACGACCCAGTTCACAGATTCAGTCACCCCGCCTCGATTGGAGACACTTCCGCCCCAGGAGCCGAAACCCTGCGCTGCCCTCCCGGGCGGTTGGAGGAAAAGCAACGAAATCCTGCTAGCCTGCCGCCGGATTCACTCCCCGCCGAAGAGCAAACCGGGTGAGGGCACCTCATTCCGACGCGGTCCGGGCAAGAGCGCCCAGCGGGATCGCCCTCCGCCTTCGCCGCCGCGGTCCAGCCGGATCATGAGCGGCACCATCAGGTCCAGGGCCAGGGCGGCGTCGAGCCCCCCACAGTCCACCGGCGCGAAGCCCGCGTCCCGCGCCAGTTCCGTCGCCACCGCGCGCGCCCCGGCGTCATCCGCCGCGAGGAAGCACTGCGCCGCGGGCTGGTCGGCCGCGGCGATCGTGGCGGCGAAGTTCGTCTTGAAGGCCGCCACCCAGGCAGCGGGCGCCCCCAGGGCAGCCTGGTGCACCGTGATCCCGGCCTGACCCGCGGGCGCCGCCCCGAAGGGGTTGGTGATGTCCACCAGGACCTTGCCGGCCAGCTCTGGCGCCAGGCCGCGCACGAGCGACGCGGTCGCCGCAAACGGCGTCGCCAGGACCACGATCGGTTGGGCAGCCGCCTCTGCCCAGCCCGCAACGGACAACCCGGAGGGCAGGGCACCGGCCCGAGCGGCCAGAGCCTCGGGATCGCGACTACCCAGGACCACGCGGTGGCCGCTCCGGGCCCAGGCGCGCCCGAGTCCCAGACCCATGCGTCCCGCGCCGAGGACCCCCACCGTCATGCCCAGCACCTTCCCCCGCAACCAATCTGGTTCGGCTGTGGCCACGCTCACGTGCCAGCGGCTCCGGCAGCAAGCAAGGGCGCAGGAATTCGCTGCCCAGGCGCCGCATCCTGGTGCGGAGGGATGTCCCTTGGCTGGACCGTGGTCAGACGGGCAGTGCGGCGCCGTGTCCCTGACCTTCGACGACGGTCTGGCCTCGCAGCTGTTCCGCGCCGTGCCAACCCTCGGCCGCCATGGGCTGCGCGGCACCTTCTATCTTAATGCACGGAGCGCGCGTTGGGAGGAGGGGCTTGCGCCCTGGGCGGACGTGGCTGGGCTGGGGCACGAACTCGGCAACCACACGCTCACCCATCCCTGCTCCGGCAACTTCGACTTCGTCCCGGCGGGGCGTGGCCTCGAGGACCTCACCCTGGAGGACATCGCCCAGGACATCGACAGCTGCGAGGAGCGGATCCGCTCCGTGGCCGGACCCGGTCCGCGCTCGTTCGCCTATCCCTGTTACCAGGACTTTGTCGGCCGGGGAGCCCGGCGCCAGAGCTACGTCCCCCTGGTGGCGGAGCGGTTCGTGGCGGCGCGGGCCCGGGGCGAGCGGGCCAACGATCCGGCCAGGGCCGACCTGCACTGGCTGTGGAGCTTTCCCTGCGAGCGCATGGACGCCGCCCAGATGATCGGGCTCTGCGAGACCGCGACGGCGCGCGGCCTCTGGTGCATCCTCACGCTGCATGGGATCCACGAGGGCGGGCTCGCCGTGGCCGCCGAGGATCTGGAGGTCCTCTGCGCCCACCTGGCCGCGCAGCGCACCCGCATCTGGACCGCGCCGGTGGCAGAGGTCGCGGGCCATGTGCTGGCCTGGCGGGGCCGGCAGGCGGCGGACGGACGGCGATAGGCCCCCGGGAGCCACGCGCAAGCGCGGACCACTGGGATGTCGTCCCGTTGCCCGGGCTGTCCGCGGCGGCGTTCAGATCCCGACCCTCCCCGGCCTGCACCGGTTCGGGGCGGCGGCTATGGGAACAGGACCTGGCGTGCCCCCTCCAGCTTCAGACCGGCGTCCTCGAGCAGGACGGACGCCTCCGTCTCCGGACAGGCCAGGATCCCCACGAACAGGTCCCCCACCGTGACCTCCTTCCGCTCCTGGCGACACGCCGCCGCTGCCGCCTGGCGGAGGGCGTCGCCCACTTCGAACCAGAGCTGCACGGGACCGCGGGCCGCTGTCTCGTTCGGGCGTCCCGTGAGATGCCCGAGGCGCCAAAGCAGCGGCTCGGCGTGCTTCAGCCCGAGCGCTGCCCGCGCCTCGGGTCCGAGGCCGCTCTCGTGAGAGAGCAGCATGGATAAGACGTGGCGGAGCTCCACCCGGGTGCCCCCACGAAAACGCACGAGCGCCTCCACCGTGGTCAGCAACCGGGTAAGGTCCGGCGCCAGCACCAGACCCTCCGGCTCGAGCAGGCCTGCCGCGGCGGCCGTCAGCGTTTCCGTGCCGGGCAGGTCGACCGGAAGGTCCATCTGCACGCCTGCACCGTGGGAGAGCGGGAAGTCGTAGGGTCCTGTCGGCGTCCCAAGTGCCACACAGGCCAGCGTGATCGTCCCATCCTGCGCCACCTGGCTCTCGTGGTGGTACCAGCCGTTGAGGCCCGGCTGGCTCACCCCGGCCCACCACCCCAACCTTCCGCGCGCGTCCGGCACGTGGGCGAAGAGGCCCGCGAGGACGGGCGCCGGCCCCGGGTGCAGCAGGCGGTGCTGCCAGCACCGCTGCTGCAGGATGAGGGTCTGACCGTGCG
The DNA here is from genome assembly GCA_021827805.1 of Bacillota bacterium. Taxonomy (GTDB): domain Bacteria; phylum Bacillota; class Sulfobacillia; order RBS10-35; family JAJYVN01; genus JAJZWQ01. The sequence continues at coordinate 3,116 of JAKAUG010000468.1, forward strand.
GAAACTGGATCTGCTGCTGCCGCACCGCACCCAGGCGCAGTTGCAGGACGGCACCCCCGCCGCCCAGGGGCACCTCCCAGGGACCACCCTCGTGCTCCGCACCCAGGGACAGGATCTGCGGCGCGATACGCTGCCAGACGACGATCCGGGGAAGGACCAGGCGACAGGGCATGCCCGACAGCCGCCCCACAAAGGTCCACTGGCCGGAGCGGGCACCTGGGGCGCCCTTGCCGTGCTGGCTGTCATACGGGCCGTCCACCCGCAGGTCTGCATGGTCGGTGGGCCAGGCCCCGTTGGGCAGGGGCAACCAGCGGATCTCCCGCTCCTGCGCCTGCGCCCTGGCCAGGGGCCGCCCGCGCAGGGACGGCAGCTGCCCTCGCGGCGCCCAGGACGGTGGGGCCGCGCTGTCCAGGGTCATCCCCGGGCTGGCGGCCTCCGGCCAGCCAAGCTCGACGTCCGCCCGCCCCCCAAGACCCCCGAGGGCAAACCCGCGGATGGCAACCTCGCCCTCGCCCACACGCACGGCAGGCACGGCCTCCCCGCCGTCCCATGGCGGAAGGGGCAGCTCAAGCTCGGCGCCATCCCGCGCCATATCCCGGTCCCGGTCCCACGCGTCCACGGTCAACGCGGCGGGCAGCTGACCGGCCGCCGAGCCGGGATGCCTGAGCTGATGGCACTGCCAGCCATCCTCCCACTGACGGTGGAACACGGGCCGCACCGTCTGCCCACCCAGGCGGATCCTGCCAAAACCCGCGCCGCGCCTCCGGCCGCCGGACGGCCCCTCAAAGCGCCAGATCACGGCCAGGATGCCTGCGTCGTGCACCACGTGGGCCACCAGGCACTCCCCACCCGCCAGCGACACGCGGGCGCCAACCTCCAGGACATCTGCGCCTTCGCGCAACTCCAACCCCAGGGCCAGCAGCCTCCTCCCAAGCTCCTCCCGAGTCATGCCGCCCGCACCCCCTCTGCTCCACCTGCGCGACGGTGGGCCGCTCGTGAGCGTCAGCCCCAGAACCGGTAGGGCCGGGCGCAGGGAGGCCCTGGCCCGGTGCAGGGCCACCCGCGCGGCACCCGCAGTGATCC
>JAKAUG010000459.1 GCA_021827805.1 Bacillota bacterium
CCGAAATGGGCAGCCGCCGCCGACCGAAACAAGTGGCCGGCATGGCCCGAAGCGCGCACCGGTTGGGAGGGGCCGAAGAGTGCTACGGCGAGCCCGGACAGTGGCCCAGGTGCATCGTCGTCGCGTAGGCGGAAAACCCGTTGTGCTCCCAGAACAGGCGTCCGTCCGTGTTGCCGCTCAGCACGTCGATCACCACATAGGCGTCCCGAGGAAAGGGGCCCTGACGCAACAGGCCGAGCGCCTCGCTGCCCAAGCCCCGCCGGCGATGGCCCCGTTCCACAAAGAAATGCCGGAGGTGCACCAGCCGTCGTGCGGGGAAGTATTCGTCCGCGCGCACCCGGTACAGGGCGTACCCGGCCACGGACCCGTCCTCCAGGAAAAGCTCGGCCCGCCATCCTTCCATGAGCCAGCGGACCATGCGCTCTTCCAGTTGCTCAAGACCCATCGGATTGCGGCTGCCCTGGTCCTGGATCAGGCGGGCGTTCATCTCCGCCAACAGCGGCACGTCGGCGTGCGCCGCGGTGCGCAGGGTGCACACCATGGGAACCATCCTCTCCAGGGACCGCCATGGGTCCGGGTCTGGCGGGACGGTCCGAGGGCTCCCGCCCGCCGCCCGGCCAGGCATGTCTGGTTTCGGGCCGCCAGCGCCGGGGCCTTCCCGCGCCTGGTGTGGCACGCCCCAGGGACAGCCCTCCGCGGCCCGGATCCCCCTGCGGTCGCACGGCGCAAGGCGGTGGGCCCCATGGCCTGGCATCCCAATGTATCTGCCGACGGCGCGGAGATTTCCCTGGATGGCCTCTGGCAGTACAGGCGGCTGCCCGGGTGCGTCGGCCGACGGCGATCGGAGGCCGCCAGGGCGGCACGGGGACCTGCTGGTGAGCATCCACAAGCCGGTGGGGCGCCGCCCCTGTGCAGGACGCTCACCAGGGTTCCCGCCATACGGTACGTGGGAACGATATGCGGGGATGGCTGTCAGCCGGTGGCGGTGCAGCGAATCCGCAGCCCTGTGCTCGACAGGCTGACCGCTCCGGGGTTCCTTGGGGGCCGCTCTGGCCGCTGAGGCACGCTGGATGCTCGCCAAGACGGGGCCCGCTCCCCTCCCCGCGCCGCCCCTGCCGTACTGGCGGGAGGCCCACAAGCTCCTGGAACCACCACCCTGTCTGCGAGCATCTCGGGCAGGGGGGCCACACCGGGACGGGCTTCTGGGACCTGGCACCGGACCGGGCCCTGGACATCGCCGCGGCATCCAAATGGCTCGCCAGGCAAGTGAAGGGTGCCTCCCCCCTGCGCCCGCTGCTCTGGCGTGTCGAGAAGCCGCAACATGGCCACGGCCGCCTGCCTCGCGGGGGCTCGCATGGCGGGCGGCCGTCTCCGCACGACGACCCTACGAGTGGGGCGAGGGCAGGGACTCCAGGCAAGCTCGCTCGGCCAACGCGGCGGGGCAGCGGCTCCTGGCCGCCGCGCCCATGCCGAGCCTCAGGCCCCACGGTCCCCGGCTGGACGGACCTAGGGCAGGGACTCGGGATCAAGAGCCCGCAGACCCTTGACGATCCCCGACCCAAATGGTAGACTGCGGGTCAGTTACTGACCTCGGTTCAGAAAGGAGGGAGCACTTGTCCGCCGCGACACGACGCGAGCGGGAGCGTTCCGAACGCCGCCTGGCCATCCTGCAGGCCGCGGGTCGGCTGCTGTCCACGCGTCCGTACGATCAGGTCCGCATGGAGGACATCGCCGAGGCGGCGGAGGTGGCCAAGGGCACGCTGTATCTGCACTTCGCGGACAAGGATGATCTGGTGGCGGTGCTGGGCCAGGACTTGCTCGGGCGGCTGGGGGCAGACCTGGACACCGTGCTGGCCGAGGTCCGCCGGGGCAGCATCGAGCCCCTGGAGGGCTTGGCGCAGGCGCTGAGGGTCTGGGGGCGCGCCTACTTCGCCCAACCCGGTATCTTCCGCCTGCTGGTGCTGGATCGTCCGCTGCTGCTGGCAGCCTTCACCGCCGGCAGGGATGGCCACGGGCCCGCGGTGCTCGGCGCCGTCGAGACGCTCGTCGAGTGGGCGCAGCGGTCCGGCCAGATCTCGGACGAGACCCAGCCCGCGGTAGTGAGCCATGCGCTCTGGGCGCTCTTCGTCGGGGGTCTGCTCCTGGAGGGTCGCGGTGAAATCAGCCCCCAGGACCTGGAGGCCTCCAGCCTGCATGTGCTGCAGGCGCTCGTGCGCGGTCTGTGTCCCCCGGTCCCGTCCTGACAGAGCCGGATTCTGGAAAAGGGGTGTGTTCGGTGTTGCAGGTGGAGATGAGCCGCATGGAGGGGCGACCCGGGGATCTGGTGCGGGTCCGCGTGCAGAGCGACCGTCCCGATGAGGTCTCCGCGATCCGCCTCATCGTCGGGTACGAGCTGAACGAGGCCCTCACGCGCAGCGGAGATGCCTGGGTTCTGGAGCAGGAGATTCCGTTCGAGGCCCCTCCGGGCACCTACAACGTGGTCTTCCAGGCCTACGACCGGGGCTACCAGCCCACCGAGTCCGCCGAGCGCAGCTTCCAGGTCGGCGGATAGCGAACGCCGGGGCCGGCCGGGGGACCCGTGCGCCCCGGCCGGCCCCGGCGCACATGCTGCGCAGGGACTTCCCCTGGCGGCGAGAAGCCAAGAGCCATGCGTAAACCCGTTTCGGGACACCTGTCCCGCCGGCAGATGCTGGCAACCGGTGGCCGGCTGGCCACGGCCTCCGTCCTGGCCGCGCCAGCCCTGCTCGCCGCCTGCGCCACCCGCATGGTTCCTCGTGCCAGGCAGGCAGAGCCGCCGCTGGTCCACTACCGCATGCCGTACGGCGGCACAGCACTCGAGCCCGGTGCCGCACTGACGCGCGCCTACGATGAACTCGCCCTGCTGGCCGCCCTGCAGGGGATCGTCAACCGCACGGCCCCGCGGCTGTATCTGCTCGGACTCTCCGGACCAGGGCAGCCCGACCTGGACGGCTTCTGGTGGCAGCGGATGGCCGATCTGGGCTGGAAGGTGGCCCGCCAGACGCCCCACGAGGCCCAGGGCCTCTCAGAACTCCTGAAGATTTACGGGCACCGCACCCGCGGTCTGGTGGTCTGGGATCCCCAGGTCCCTGCCACCCAGAACGTGGCGGCGACGCTGGCGGGGGCCCTGGACCTCCTGCCGGTGGCCTACCGGCCCGGGTCGACCAAGCCCGTACCGGAATGGGAACAGGTGGTGGGCGCGGCAGGGCCATCCCTGTATGGCGAACTCGTGGCGGCGGGCTGGAAGGCCGCCGTCAGCCTGGTGCGCGCGGATGGATCCTCACTCTTCACCGGCCATGGGCAGATCCCCGGCACGACCCTGGCCTCGACGGGCAGCGCCAAGAACGACGCCTACCTGTGGGCCAAGGTGCACTACCTCGATGCTGGCCACCTCAGCCCCCAGCACATGGCCTACTACATCGACGCCTTCTGGCTCAAGAACCCCCAGGCGGGGGGCAGCTTTTGGAACAACACCCTCCTCAACCACGACTACTATGTGGCCCAGCGGGCGTTCTTCTTCGATCTGGATCCCTGGGAAACGGAGGCCCCGGTCGACGATCCCGGGCAGCGTCCTGGGACCTACTCCGCGACCCTGAAGAGCCTCTTGGCCAGCGCCAACCGTCTGAACGCCGGCAAGCACATGATCAACGTCGGCGGCTTTCCTCCCTGGGCGTTCAAGTATACGAACTTCGGCTCCGCCGGCGGCGGCAACGGCGGGGTGGCCACGGAGTGGCACTATGCCAGGATCCTTTCCTCGTACAACGCCTTCATGGAGGCGGACGCCCTCGGCGACTCCGCCCTGCCCAACGCGTCCTTCACGCAGCACTTCCCGCTGGCGGCCCACTACCCGCAGGCCGGCCCCCCGGACCTCACGACCTTGCGGCAGCGCGGCCTGGTGCAGGCGGACGGGACTGTGGCGCCCGGGCGTTACTTCGCCTTCTACGTGGGAGACTTCGATTCCCCGGCCTGGCTCTACCAGGCGGGCCCCTCACTCTGGCAGGACCCAGCCCGCGGCAAGGTGCCGCTGTCCTGGGCCTTTGACCCCAACCTCTGCCTGCGGGCCGCACCGGACGGGCCGCCGCGCTGCAGCGTGGTGGGGCACGGCGCCGACGCGCTGGCCGCCACCGTGCGCATGCTGGACCTGTTGGGGGTTTCCGTGGCCGAGTAGGGGGTG
>JAKAUG010000040.1 GCA_021827805.1 Bacillota bacterium
GAACCACTCCCGGCGACAGCTGGCCACGGTTGACCACACACTCTGCCGCCGGTTGTTCGTTCTCCCCAGACCCCACAGCCACTTGCCCCGGAAGAACCCGGAACCTACCCCTCGGCCGCCAACCGCGAGGATGCGAGGATGGTACCTAGGACCTGGGGCGGGTTTGGATGGCGGCGACCGCGCTAGCCAGACTCGCTCTCGGGGGGAGTCGAAGCCACGGCGAACGCGGGAGAACCCGCACGGGCCGCCACAGGCGGGAACGTTGCCTCCATGGCCATACGCGGACCGTGCGGCTGCGCGGGCGCAGACGGGCTGAGGGGCCCACCGGGCTCAGCGCGGCCTGCGGTGGCGCCTGGGGCTGTCGGCTCCAAGCAGCGGCGAGCACCCTTTCTTGGCGCGCTCGCGACACGGCCGCGGCGGGTTCACACGCCCGCTCCAGGTCTGCCCCCAGAGACTGCAGAGAGGCAGCCAGGTCGACGTAGCCGCGGTCGATCTGCCGCACGCCGGTCAGCTCGGTCTCCCCCTCCGCCACCAAGGCCGCCAGCACCATCGCGGCACCGCCCCGCAGGTCGGGAATCACCCCGGGGGCGGCGCGCAACCGCCTCACGCCGCGAATGAACGCCGATCGGCCCTCCAGGCGCACATCGGCCCCCATCTTGCGCAGCACCTCGGTGAAGCGCAGACGGTCATCAAAGATGGTCTCGGTGACGACGGACGCCCCGTCGGCGACCGCCAGCAGCGCGCAGAACAGCGGCTGCAGGTCCGTGGCAAAACCGGGGTGGGGCCCGGTGGTGACGTCGACCGCGCGCATACGCCGTTGGCCGTTGACATACAGGGCCCCCCTCTCGCTCCAGATTTCCGCGCCCGCCTGGCGCAGTTTCGCCATCAGCGCGGCCAGGTGCTCGGCCACCACGCCCTCCACCACGGCCTCGCCACCCGTCATGGCGGCGGCGATGAGCAGGGTGCCGGCCTCGATGCGATCCGGGATCGGCGTGTGATCGGCTCCGCCCAGCTCAGACCTTCCCTCCACGCAGACCACGGCGGTCCCGGCCCCACGCACCCGCGCCCCCATGGCGTTCAAGCAGGCGGCAAGGTCCGTGATCTCCGGCTCCGCCGCGGCATTCTCGATCACGGTCTCGCCCCTGGCCAGACATGCCGCCAGCAACAGATTCTCGGTCGCCGTCACGCTCGGGAAGTCGAGCCGGACACTGGCCCCATGGAGGCCACGCGGAGCAGCCACGTCCACATGGTCGGGCGCGGAGCGCACCTCGGCGCCCATGGCCACGAGGCCCTTGAGGTGCAGGTCGATGGAGCGCGTGCCGATGGCACAGCCGCCCGGAAGGCTCAGCCGCGCGTGCCCCAGGCGCGACACCAACGGCCCGAGGATCAGGACGGAAGCCCGCAGGCCACCGACGAGCCCCGCCGGGGCATGGGTCTGGAGGCGATCTCCCGCGTGGAGCAACCACGAGCCGTCAGCGCCGACCGCCACGGCGGCCCCGAGCGACTGGAGCAGGTCGCGCATGCTCTGCACATCGCCCAGCAGAGGGACGTTCCGAAGGCGCGTGGCCTCCCCGGTCAGCAGGCAGGTGGCCATCATGGGCAGGACGGCATTCTTTGCCGCATGGACGCGGACTCGGCCCCTGAGGACGCGTCCACCACGGACACGCAGGGTTCCCGCTGACACGTCAACCATCGGTGATTCTCTCCGTTCGGCGAGGCAGCATCCGGGCGCCGGGCTCCCGGTAATCACAGTGACCGATTGAGGGGAGGACGCGGAGCACCGCCACGGGGGGTGCGCACCCGCCATGGCGTCCGCGTTCCACGGGACTCGAGCCTGAGGTCCGAAGCCTTCTGGGCCCGCCTCGCCGCGACCATGTGGACATCCTCCTCACAGAGATCCGACCCAAGACAGGTCAGACCTGAGACGCAAGAACCCTGGGGGGCAAGACGGAGTTCCGGTCAGCTTGCTTCCGCACGCCCGCCTCGCTGACGCTTCACCGGATCTGCGCCCTCCGCGATCCGGCGGCCGATCCGGCGCTGACCGGCCGAGGTCGGCTGGGGACCCCCAAAGCCAGCCACGCCTGAGGAACGCTGGATGCTGCGTCTGACCGCCGCCCGACACGTACGTCGGCTTGGGCAAGTCGTGCTTGGCACGGGCTGTGGCGGCTTGCGCCGTCTGCAGCTCCGCCGCCATCCTCCCGACCGAAATGCCGGAGCGTCTCCTTGTGACGGGCGGCCGCGGCGCGGTAGGTGCTTCGCCGCCTTGACGTCATGCTCGGCCGCCGGATGTTCTGCCCTGATCTTCAACGGTACCGAGGATGAGCATACGTCGCATCCCACGGCGCCGGGGCCAACGCTGAGGCCCCGAACCACTGGCATTCCCCTCGTTCGGGTGGGGGACTCGGCTCGTCAGTGAGGTGGCGGCGAGCGCGTCGAGGATGCCTGCGCGCTTCGTGCCATGCCGGCCCCTTGTTTCGGTCGCTGGCGGCCGCCCATTTCAGCGCGGTCGGCCGGCCGGAGCCATTGGGACACAAGGCAAGGGGCAGCATTGGTGGCGAGAGGAGCGAGGGCGGCGGCCAGGACCGAAACGGGCGGCCGATCTGACCGAAATACGCACGCACGCTTGAGGGTCAGGCCCTCCGGCACCGCTGCCGCCGCCCCTTCGGACGGTGCAAGCGCTTCTCCCGCACACGGCCCGTCGCGCTTACCCGGCCGCAATCATCCGCTGGCTCCGTTCCATCCGACGCAACCGCTGGTTTCCGAAGGCCCGCGGGAAGCGGTGGATCGTCCTCCACGTGCCGTCCGGTCTCTGCCCATTCCAAACGGTCCTCCTGCGCCCGTACCTGCGAGCATGGTACGGCGCGAACCGTCGGCCAAGGTCGTTATCGACTCAAGCTCGCCGATTTCGCCTTACCCAGCCGACCGCCGAGGCCAGCGGCCGCCCGCACGTGGATGGTTTGCGAAGGGCGCGGCCACTGCTGCCGCGGCACCTTTACCGGCATCAGGCAGACCAGATGAGCGCGGCCCCACCAACCCGCGGGCGCCCGCTCCAGCGGGTGTCAGACCTGGCCCTTGCGCGAACCAAACCCACGGGGAGCGCTCCAGTGCAGGCCCTCCTCGGCGGGCGCGGGCTGGCGCTGGCGATCGCGCAGGGTCATGTCCAGGGCATAGCGCACCACGCGGGCGTCGTCCTCGGACTTGGACGCCTGGTCGACGTCGACCGGATGGAGGCTGAAGCGTGCTTCCTCATATCGGCCGGTGAGGGCAGACAGTGGCCCCTCGGCCCTCCGCGCGCGCCCCAGCAGCCAGCCCAGGTAGCGTCGCGGCGTGACCCCCGCCTGACGTCCCACCCCCAGGTTGGCGGCGTGTCCCAACACGCCGCGGTACGCCGCACGGACCCGTGCCCGCTCGTCCGTATGCCACGCGGGGCTGGGCACGAAGCTTGGTGCCACAGGCGTGCGCACCGGGGGCACGGTGTGCGGGGGGATCCAGCGCCCCTGCCCGCGAAGCAGGGTCTGGGAGGTCTTCCGCCTGCGCCAACGGTCGGCCAGGGCTTGCCACCAGAGCTGCCAGCGCTCTCGCCAGGCCAGACCGTCCTCAGGGCGCTCCGGGACCCGACCCCGAGCCCGGTCCACCAAGGCCATGGCGAGCCTGCGCGCCGGCCAGGCGACCAGGAGGACCAGCAGGCCGACCACCGCCAGGATCAACTCGTCGGCGTTGGCGGCGCGTGCCTGCGCGGGGGTGGGCGGCACAAGGCCCGCCGCGGTATTGGTCGTCCAATACCGCACCCCCTGCAGGATCCAGTGCGAGAGCTGTCGCCGCTGCAGCGGTGCCGGATAGGTGGGGACCAGGGCTCCCAGTGTGACGAAAAGGGCCACAGCGGGGGCCAGCGCCCACCACCAGAGCCGGGAGAAAGCCTCCTGGATGCCAACCCCCTGCGCGTGCGCCTGGCGGACCAGGTCGGCCTTCACGGTCCAGCTCGCCAACCCGAGGGCACCGAGAGCCGCCGCCGCACCCAGCAGGAGGTGCGCGCCGCCCAGGGCCAGGCCGACGGATCCCCCGGCCCCCAGGTCGCAGAAGCCGAGCCACAGCCCGACACCCCAGAGTATGTCCACGGCGGCTCGCCCCACGGCGGGAGGTGCCCACGGCACCCCCTCCTTGCCCACGGGCGCCGGCAGGG
>JAKAUG010000296.1 GCA_021827805.1 Bacillota bacterium
TTTGACATCTGCCACCTCAACCTCCACAAGACCTTCTCCACCCCCCATGGGATGGGAGGGCCCGGCGCCGGGCCGGTGGGGGTGCGGACCGAGTTGGCGCATCTGTTGCCCGGGCCCCGGGTGGTGCGGGAGGACGACCCGCAGGCGCCCGGCCCCCGCTACCGCTGGGCGGAGGCAGGGCCGGAAAGCATCGGCCGCATCCGCGCCCTGGCCGGCAACTTCGGCGTGCTGGTGCGGGCCTATGCCTTCATCCTGGCCAACGGCGGCGAGGGCCTCGGCCGCATGGCGGCCCACGCCGTGCTCAACGCCAACTATCTGATGCGCCTGCTGCGGGACGTGCTGCCCCCATACCACGACCGCGCCTGCATGCACGAGTTCGTCGCCGACGGACGGGCCCTGGCCGGCGTGGGGCTGCGCGGGGTGGACCTGTGCAAGGCCCTCCTTGACCGGGGGATCCATGCCCCCACCATGTACTTCCCGCTGGTCGTCCCCGAGGCGCTCATGTTCGAGCCGACGGAGACGGAAACCCCCGAGACCCTGCGGGATCTGGCCGCGGCGGTGCGGCAGATCCTGGACCGCGCCGCGCGGGATCCGGAGGCCATCCGCCGCACTCCGGAGAGCACCCCGGTGGGCCGGGTGGACGAGGCACGGGCCGCCCGGCAGCCGGTGCTGCGCTGGCCGGTTGCCGCGCACGGCCTCGCGCGTCCCTGATGCGCCGCGCCGACCGGCTCAACCGGTCGGCGCGGGCTTGACCGTCAGCGTGCCCACCTCCTGGGCATCCCCCAGGCTCTGCATCGTGTACGACCCGGTGGACGTGGGCGTGAAGCTCAGCGTGATGGGCGTGCCGTCCGCGGGCACGAAGACCTCCTCGTTGGGGTTCAGGCCGGAGATGGTCACCATGTGCACCGTGTGGTCCGCCGCGACGAAGGTGATCTGGGCCCGCTGGCCGACCGTCACGCAGATCGTGCTGGGGCTCATGGGCTGGCCCTGGCGCAGCACGATGCGCCAGGTGTTGTCCTGGCAGACTGCGGCGACCTGGATCGGGGACTGGGTCCCGGAGCCCTGGCCGGTACCATTCGTGCTCGTGCTCGTGCTCGTGCTCGTGCTCGTGCTCGTGCCACCCGCGCCCGCAAGCCCCAACCCGCAGACCTGGGTCGGCGGGGCCAGACCGAGATCGGCGGGCAGGAACTGATCCCACCCGATCGTGGGGTGCTGCTGCTGCAGGGCCTGGCCCCAGGCCTGCCAGGAGGTGCCGCCAAAGGGCGGGTTGGGGTTGCGCCCGGTGTCATAGGAGCGGATCACCGGCGCCGTGGGGCAGCCGGGCGACCAGAGCATCGTGGGGTTGTTCGGCGGCGTCACCTCGAGCTGCTTCCACACCGTGCTGCCCTGGGTGGGCTGGGTGCCCTGCACGAACCAGTCCGTCTGGATCCACTGGGGGGGCGTGAAGGCGGTCGGTGCGGCCACCGTCCAGGGCGCGGCCTTGGCGTCGACCTGGGCCTGGACCACCCCGCTGGGGCGCGGGAAGTGCTGGATGGGCATCCCAGCCAGGGCCCCGGCCATCGTGTCACGGGCGATGGGCCCGGCGTAGGTACCGCCGAAGAGGTTGTTGTACGGCTTGGGCGTGTCCGCCCCGAGCCACACCGCCGTGGTGTACACCGGGGTGTAGCTGACAAACCATGCGTTCTCGTCCTGATCCGTGGTGCCGGTCTTGCCCGCGGTGGGCCAGTTGCCCATGCTCGTCTGCACGTTGTCGTGCACCTGTCCGTCCCAACCCGTGCCCCAGTTCGAGTTCCAGCCCGGCCCGGGCATGGGGTTTGTGACCGCCTCCAGCATCTTGGTCATCACGTAGGCGATCTGCGGGCTGACCACGCGCCGGAACTGCGGACCCGTCTTGAAGAGGACCCGGCCATCTGGCCCGACCACCTTGGTGATCAGGTACGGGGTGACGCGCTCGCCCCCGTTGGCGATGGCTGCGTAGGCGGTGGCCATGTCCAGCGGCGAGCAGCAGTGCTGGTCGCTGATGCCCCCGATCGCGACCGCCAGGTTGCGGTCGCTCGGGGAGAGCGGTAGGCCCATCCGCACGGCGTTGTCGACGCCCTTGTTGACACCGACCCGGTTCAGCACCTGGACGGCGACGGTGTTCACCGAGCGGCGCAGGGCCTCGGTGAAGGTGGTGAGCCCGTAGTACGGCGGGTTGTCGTCCGTGGGCTCGTAGAGGGGCTGGCCAGGCCCCGTGGGGAAGGCGTGGATGACGTCGTCCACGACCGTGCCCGCGGTCAGGCCGCTCTCGAGCGCCGGGATGTAGTCCACCAGGGGTTTGATCGTTGAGCCCGGCTGCCGCTTGATGTCGATGGCGCGGTCCAGCCCGAGCTCGTCGGTGTGCTGCCAGCCGCCCTCCAGGGCCAGGATGGCGCCGGTGTGCTGGTCCAGGACCACCTCGCCGATCTGGATGCCGGGGAAGGTGGCGAGGGTGGCCTTCATGTGCGCCTGGACGGCCTGGTCCGCCGCGGTCTGCACCTTCTGGTCCAGGGTGGTGTAGATCTTGAGCCCCCCGGCGATAACCTCTTCCGGCGGCAGGTTGTACGGGGGCTGCTCGAGCGTGGTGATCACCGCGTCCACGAACCAGGGGTCTGGATAGTTCTGGGTCACGGTCGAGTTGCCCGGGTCCAGACCCAGCGGCGCGGCGTTGGCCTGGGCCGCCTGGGCCGGCGTGATGACGTGCTGGGTCAGCATGGACTGGAGCACGACGCTGCGCCGGGCCAGGGCGGCATGGGGGTGCACGATGGGGTCATCCGCCGAGGGCGCATCGGGCAGTCCGGCCAGGAGCGCCACCTGTGGCAGGGTGAGCTTGGAGAGGTCCGGTTGGTTGAAGTAGGCGATGGACGCGGCCTCCACGCCCCGGGCGTGCTCGCCCAGGTAGACCTCGTTCAGATACATGTCGAGGATCTCGGGCTTGGTGTAGCGGCGGTTCATCTCGATGGCGAGCACGGCCTCCCTGAGCTTGCGCGTCAGGGTGTCCTTCGGGTTGAGGTAGAGGTTGCGCGCCAACTGCTGGGAGATCGTGCTGCCACCCTGGAAGCCGCGGCCGCTCACGTCGATCAGGGCGGCCCGCAGGATGCCCTTGAAGCTGACGCCGATGTTCGTGTAGAAGGTGCGGTCCTCGGTGGCGATGAAGGCCTGCTGCATCAGGACCGGGATGGCGCTGATCGCCACCGGTTGGCGATCCGTCGTCCCCGGCACGGTCGTGACCAGGTTGCCGCTGCTGTCGTAAATCTGGGAGGTCGCCCCCAGTTGCACGGCGGGATCGGCCAGCGAGGGTACCGTCTGCATGGCTCGGTAGAAGATGCTGGCGACCTCCGCCACAACGGCGAGGACCAGCACCCCGGACAGAGCCAGCACGAATCTGCCCCAGTGCACGCGGCGACGCGCGGGTTTGGAGCGGGGCCGGACCGAATCCGGCCGCCCTCGTCTGCGCACGTGTCGTGCCACGATCATGTCATCCCCCGTCCGGGCGGCTGGCGCCGCGCCCTCCCATCGTCTGACGGCAGGGGTTTCGGCCTGGTTCCCGTCCGGGGCCGCCCATCCCCTCGTTGCGCCTTCGACAGGTTCCGCGCCCATCCCTCCGCGGCGCTCGGGGCGGCCAGGACTCTCGCCCGCGGCAGCGAAAGAGCGCGCGACTGGCCTGGGAGGCGGACATGGACTGGCGGGTGGCCGTTTCATTGGCGGTGCTGCCCCTGGCGCTCTTCAGCCAGTTGCGCACCCGCCGCCTGAACATCGTGGCACTTCTCGTCTCTCCTGTCATCTATCTCATTCTGGGTGCCGTGGCAGCCCGTTCGGCCAGTGCGGCGGGCCTCGGCCTGCTCTGGCCGCTCGGTCTGTTCGGCGGCGCCCTGACCATCGGTGTCGGGCAGGGTACGGTGGCGGTGGTCTTCTACGACCCCCCGCGCCGCGACTACCGCCAGCGCGGCGGGCTCTTGCCGCTGGCCTTCTGGGCCGCGGCGCTCCTGCTGCGCGAGGTGGCGGCCTACCTGGCCACGCGGGGTCTCAGCCCCGCCCAGGCGCATCAGGCCATGGCGCTGACGATCGACGCCGCCCTGGGGGGGCTGTTGACCGGCCGCGCGCTCACCCTGGTCTGCCGCCACCCCGCCCTGCTCGGAGC
>JAKAUG010000360.1 GCA_021827805.1 Bacillota bacterium
TCATGCTGGCTGAGGATGTCGTGGCCATCGATCACTTCTACCATCGGCTGTATGTGATCCACAGCGCGCGGCCGGGGACGGATGCGGAGGGCGCCTGGGCGCGTGCCCAGAAGGCCATCGACGGGATCCGTCAGGCACTGGAGGCCCCCGCGGCATCCCTCGGTCCCGTGCCGTCCCCCGCCGGACGCGGGACGGCGCCGCTGCGCAGCAACATGACGCAGGGGGAGCACGCGGCCCTGGTGCACAGGGCCAAGGAGCATATCCGCCAGGGAGACATCTTCCAGGTCGTGCTCAGCCAGCGGCTGACACGCCCTTTTGCGGGGGATCCCCTGCAGGTCTACCGCGTGCTGCGCAGCGTCAACCCCTCCCCGTACATGTTCCTGCTGGACTTCGGTCCCTACCAGCTGGTGGGGGCCTCGCCAGAGATGCTCGTCCGGGTCCAGGACGGCGTGGTGGAGACCCACCCCATCGCCGGCACGCGCCCGCGCGGGGCCACGCCGGAGGAGGACCGTGCCCTGGAGGCCGAACTGCTGGCCGACCCAAAGGAGCTGGCCGAGCATGTGATGCTGGTGGATCTGGGGCGCAACGACCTGGGCCGGGTCTGCCGGCCTGGGACGGTGCAGGTCACCGCCAGGATGGTGGTGCAGCGCTTCTCGCATGTGATGCACCTGGTCTCCGTGGTGCGGGGCCGGCTGCGCCAGGGTGAGGACGCCTTCAGCGCCCTGGGCTCCGCCTTCCCGGCCGGCACACTGAGCGGGGCGCCCAAGGTGCGGGCCATGGAGATCATCGCGGACCTGGAGCCCCACCGCCGGGGGCCCTACGGGGGATGTGTCTCCTACTTCGGGTACGACGGCAACGCCGACAGCGCGATCTGCATCCGCACGCTGGCCATCAAGGACGGGATGGCCTCGGTCCAGGCCGGGGGCGGGATCGTCTACGACTCGATCCCCGAGCGCGAGTACCAGGAAACGCTCAACAAGGCGGGGGCCACGCTCGCCGCCCTGGATGCGGTCCAGTCCCACGCCGGTGCGGCAGGGGAGATGGCGCCGTGATCCTGGTACTGGACAACTACGACTCCTTCACCTACAACCTCGTTCAGTACCTGGGGGAGCTGGGCGCGGAACCCCAGGTGCGCCGCAACGACCAGATCTCTGTGGCCGAGGCGCGCGCCATGGCCCCGGCGGCGGTGGTCATCTCGCCCGGTCCGGGACGGCCCGAGGACGCCGGGATCACCGTGGATCTCATCCGCGCGATGGGCTCCCGCGTGCCCGTCCTGGGCGTCTGCCTGGGGCACCAGGCCCTGGCGGTCGCGTACGGGGGCGTGGTGGTGCAGGCCCCCACGATCATGCACGGCAAGACCTCGCGGATCCGGCATTTCGGGGGGGCGCTGTACGCCACGGTGCCCAGCCCGTTCGTGGCGACGCGCTACCACTCGCTGTGCGTGGATGCGGGCAGCCTGCCCGCGGAGCTGGAGGTGACGGCGGTGGCGGACGACGGCGTGATCATGGGCCTGGCGCATCGGAGCCTGCCCGTGCACGGCGTGCAGTTCCACCCGGAATCCATCCTGACCGACGTCGGCAAACAGCTGCTGACCAACTTCCTGGCCCTGACGACGGAAGGGGGAGCCCACCATGCAGCAGATCCTGATCAAGCTGTCCCGGGGGCATGACCTCGACGCCCCGGAGGCGGAGGAGGCCATGCGCACGATCATGGCGGGGCAGGCCACCGCGGCGCAGATCGGGGCCTTCCTGGTGGGCCTGCGCGCCAAGGGTGAGGCTGTGGAGGTGGTGGGCGGCTGCGCCCGGGCGATGCGCGCCTTCGCCGTGCAGGTCGAGAGTCGGCACGCCCTGCTCGTGGACACCTGTGGTACGGGCGGGGATGGCAGCGGCACGTTCAACATCTCGACCGCGGCGGCCTTCGTGGTGGCCGGTGCCGGCCAGCCGGTGGCCAAGCACGGCAACCGGGCCGCCTCCAGCCGTTCAGGCAGCGCGGATGTGCTGGAGGCGCTGGGCGTGCGCATCGACCTTGCGCCGGAGGCGGTCGGGCGGTGCCTGGATGAGGTGGGCCTGGCCTTTCTCTTCGCGCAGCGGCACCATGGCGCGATGCGCCATGTCGCGGGGCCGCGGCGGGAGCTGGGCTTCCGCACGATCTTCAATTTGCTGGGTCCCCTCTGCAACCCCGCCGGGGCGCAGGCCCAGGTGGTGGGTGTTCCGGACCCCAAGCTGGTGGAGCCCGTGGCCGAGGCGCTCCGTCGGCTCGGCACGCGGCGCGCCCTGGTGGTGCACGGCAGCGACGGGCTCGACGAGTTCACGCTGGGTGGACCAAGCCTGGTGGCAGACACCGCCGACGGGGAGGCGGCTGGCGCCCGGGAGGTGCGGCCGGAATCTCTGGGGCTGGAGCCCGCGGATCGCGAGGCCCTCGCCGGGGGTAGCCCCCAGGACAACGCCGACATTGTGCTGGCCATCCTGCGGGGCGCGGGTGGTCCGCGCCGGGATGTCGTGTGCCTGAACGCGGCCGCGGCCCTGGTGGCCGGTGGCCGGGCCCGGGACCTCGCCGAGGGGCTTGAGCTCGCCCGGCGCTCCATCGACGGGGGGGCGGCCCTTGAGCGCCTGGAGGCGTTGCGCCGCTTCACGACCCGGGAGGGTGAGGGAGCGGCGGGATGAGCGAGGAGCCTTCGTTCCTGGCGCGGATCGTGGCCTCCCGTCGCGCGGCCGTGATCCGGGGGGCGGGCGAGGTTCGGGCGGCCACGGGGCGCGCGCCTGACGGGCAGGCGTTCCTGGAGGCGCTGTGTCCGAGGGCGTCGGGCCGGCTGTCTCTGATCGCGGAGGTGAAGCGGATCTCCCCCGCCCGGGGCGTGCTGGAGCGGAGCCTGGATCCGGCCGCGCTCGCCGCCGCCTACGCGCGCGGGGGGGCCGCCGCGCTGTCGGTGCTGACGGAGCCGGAATTCTTCGGCGCGCGCCCCGGGGACCTTGAGGAGGCCAGCGCCGCCTCGGGACTGCCGGTGTTGCGCAAGGACTTCGTCGTGGACCCCTGGCAGGTGGAGGAGACCGCCGCCATGGGCTGCGACGCCCTGCTGCTGATGGTCGTGGTGCTGGGCGAGCGGACCGGGAGCTACGTGGAACTCTGCCGCGCACGCGGCATCCAGCCCATGGTCGAGGTCCACACCGCGCGCGAGATGGACATCGCTCTGGAGAGCGCCGCACCGCTCATCGGCATCAACAACCGCGACATGGCGAGCTTTGAGGTGGACCCGCGGACGGCGCGTCGTCTGGCGCCGCGCGCCGCCGCCCAGGGCCGAACCGTCGCGGCGCTCAGCGGCATCACCGGGCCGGCGGACCTGCGGGGTTTGGCCGAGGCCGGGGTATCCGCCGTCCTGGTCGGCGAGTTCCTCATGCGCTCGGGGGATCCAGAGGCGGCGGTGCGCTCGCTGGTGGGGGGCTCTGCCGGTGTGGATTAAGATCTGCGGTTGCATGCGGCCCGAGGATGCCGCCGCCGCTGCCGCCGCCGGGGCCTCGGCTGTGAGCTTCATCCTGGTTCCTGGCCGCCGCCGCACCCTGACCCTGGACGAGGCCTTGCGCGTGCGCCAGGCGATTCCGTCCTCCCTGGTGGCGGTGGCGGTCGTGGCCCCGCAGCCCCCGACCGCGGCCGCTCGGCTGGCCGCGGCGCTCGAGCTCGACGCCCTGCAGCTGCACGGGTCCTGGACGGAAGAGGCGGCCGGTCTCGTGCGTCGCCGCGTGCGGGTGCTGCGGACCTGGGATCTGGAAGCCCCGCCGCCCACCGAGGCGGATTGGCTCCTCGCCGACTTGGGGGCGGGAGGCACGGGGCAGAGTTGGGATTGGCGGCGGGTCCGAGGGGTGGGCCGGGACGTGCCCCTGATCCTGGCCGGCGGCCTGACCCCGGACAACGTGGCCCTGGCCCTGGACCAGGCGGAGCCAGATGGCGTCGATGTCTCGTCCGGGGTGGAGTCGGAGGGCGTCAAGGATCCGCTGAAGATCCGCCGCTTCTGTGAGGCGGCCTGGGGGTGGGCGCATGAGCGGTCGGCAGGCGGGTCCTGATGTCCACGGGCGGTTCGGGTCCTATGGGGGGCGGTATGTTCCAGAGACCGTGATGCCGGCGCTGCGCGAGCTGGAAGAGGCCTTTGGTGTGGCGTGGGCCG
>JAKAUG010000278.1 GCA_021827805.1 Bacillota bacterium
GATCGGGGCGAGCGTGGCGGCGCGGCTGCTGGCGGACTCGATGGCGAGCCTGCGGACGGACCTCGGGGACGACCCGCCGCAGCGGATCGAGGTGGCGTCGGCTCCGGCCCGGGACGAGGAGGCGGAGCGGGTCCTGCAGCTCCTGTTCCCGCTCGCGGACCAAGCCGCCGATATCCTGGTCGGCGACCGCGGCGCCGCTGAGGACGGCGACTGATAGATGGCGGGTATCTGCCGCGTCAAAGACCCGCATCCTGTCAGTTGGCGATTCCGTCCGTGGCGTCGAACCGTCGCCGACGGTCACAGAAGGCGACGCAGGGCATCGAGCCCGACCTGGATCGAGGCGTCAACCCAGGTGGTGAAGTCGGCGTGCAGGGCGTGTCCGGGGAGGGCGTTCGAGAAGGTGAACGGCTCCGCACACATGGGCGCAGCCGTCCATTCCGCTGGTTCGCCAGCTTGCCGCTCGTACCGGACATTGGTGAAGCTCAGACAGGCCATCGCACCACGGGCCTGATATCCGACTGAGTGAAAACTGAAGATGAGATCGGCCCGGATTCCATCGCGCAGATGCAAACGCACCCACTGCCGTGGCGCATGCAGGTTGACATAGTACGAAAACCGCTCGTTCGCAATCTTCGTCACCTGCGCGGCATAGTAATAAGCGTTCTCCTCGGTAGAGCGAGATATGGTTGCCCGCATGGGAACACCCGCCTCAGCAAAGTCCCTGTTGAAGACGTCGCCGATATCCCTCAACCGCGCATAGGCGGTGTCTGCCAATTCGTCCGCAGTACGAGCCGCGTCCGCCACGGCCGCAGCCGGTTCGGCGTAACTCCGCTGAGCGCTTTGGACGACGGCTTGGACCGCTGCCGACAAGCCCGACGCGGTCTGAATGGTATCCTCCGCGAGACCAATCGCCCTCAGTAAGGCTTGCTTCTCGATGTCCGCGAACAGGAGGACGAGGGGACGGAGATCGCCACCATCCGCGGCTTCTAGGCGAGTGATGTATGTGGATCGCTGGTCACGATCCACGACGAGCGGAAACAGTCCTGCGCGCAGGAAGATCAGCGTGGCCAGCGCACGGGCGACCCGTCCGTTGCCATCCTGGAACGGATGTATCTGAGTGAAGCGATGGTGCAGCCATGCCGCCTCCACCTCCGGAGGCATGTCTTTGTGCTCCCGATAGAGACGGACGAGTGTTTCCATCTGACCTGGGACCTGTTCCGGAGGGCAATAGATGAAGGTGGTACCATCTTCGCGGCGTGGGTTGTTGGGCCTCCGCTTCCAGTCACCCCGCAGCAACTCAGTCTCGACTGTTCGGCCAAGGCTATCGACAGCATGCACCGACTTCTGAGCCTTGGTAAGTGTCGCATGCAACTCCTTAATGTACGAGGTTGACAGCGGGCGATCGCCTCGGATGAACGTAAAGAGGCCTTCCAACGCCTCTGAATGAGCCTGCAGCATGGCAATGACGTCGTGAGACGGCAGGTCGGTGGCCCCATGTCCAATCAGTGCCTCGTGGAACCCGTGCTCCACCAACAGGTTGGTCACCCCGCGGTCCAGGGTGTACAAGCGCTCGATGAGTCCGGTCTCGATCGCCCACTGTCGGGCCAACCGCGTGTTGAAGTGCTGGACGCCCTTTGAGTGCTCCAATCGCGCGCGCGTCTCGCGCCAAATCGGCTCCAGGCTGGCCAAGCCCGTCGGCCGCGGTTCAGACAGGAGATATCCTGGCACATCACTGATTGGCTGCCACACCCGCTGTTCGGCAGTGCCCATCCGTAATCCCCCAACCGCAGTGTGGCTCCCAGCATAGCTGTTCGGCGAGCGCGGCCGCCACAACTCGGGCCGGCATCGCCGGAGAGAGCAGCGCTGGCTCTGACCTGAGTTTTGCCATTGTGGCGCTCGAAGCCTGGAAAGGCTGGATTTCTCTGGTCTATACCGTTGTGATATGCCTACGCGACGGAAATGTGGTCCGAACCGCATTCACTCAATGAGGTAAACACCACAAACACACCAATCAGTGGTGAACACAGACAGAAACGTGTACTGACGGGCCTGGAAAGAGATGGTCAGGACTCATGATCCCACAATCTGGGTTGGACCCCCCAGCGGGCCCCCCAGGATGAGGACGGCCACCACGGTCCTGCCGGACCCAGCGGATCCCTGCCTGCCCAACCCCCCGGCAACCCCGTGGCTGCGCCGCGACAAGGCTGTGCCTGCCCACGTGGTGATGTTGAAAGGGTCCTGTCTGCACCCATCAGCGTGGTCGCGGAACCCAGTCCGGAACGTACCCGGGTGTGCGTGGCCACGGATCCGTCCACACCGCCGGCTGAAAGATGCGATCGGCATCGGGGTCTGCCGGTTCGCCCGGCGGGGGGTAACGCTGCCACTGGTCCCCCGCAACCGGTTCGGTGTGGCCGTCGCGCCGCAGGCGCGTCAGCAGGGATGCGCGGAGACTCTGCAGGACTGGCGCCGCCCCTGGGTCTCCCGCCAGGTTGGTGACCTCGTACGCACCCGCGGTGAGGTCGAAGAGGAACTCCTTGGCGTCCGGTGACGAGTAGAAGTACTTGTGATGGCCATCTGTCACCATGTATGTACCTTTTTGGCCGCTGTCCAGCTGTCCGTACACGCGGCGCCCCGGTTCGCGCTCCGTCAGCGGTACGCCGTCCAGCCGATACGGTGCGGGATCTATCCCCGCGGCGGCCATCGCCGTGGGCATGATGTCCACGAGGCTGACAGCGTCGCCGACAACGGTGCTGGGTGCGACGTGTCCGGGCCAACGCACGATGAGCGGCACCCGGGCGGAGGGATCGAGGAAACTCCGCTTGCCCCAACTGCCGTAGTCCCCCAGGAGTTCGCCGTGATCGGAGGTGAAGACGACCAAGGTGCGGTCGGCCATGCCGGTCAGCTTCAGCACGCGCAGGACCTGGCCGAGGTGATCATCGATGAACGAGATGCAGGCGTAATACGCGGCGCGGATCGTGCGCGCCAGCGTGTCATCAGGGCCGGACTCACGGTACTTGTACCGATTTTGGTGGCGCATCCACCACGTTTGCATGTCCGCAAACCCCTCTGGACGGAAGGGCCTGGGCATATCCACCGTCCTGTAGAGTTTGTTCCATGGCACGGGCGGATCGAACGGCGGGTGGGGCTTGATGAAGCTGACCCAGAGAAAGAACGGCTTACGCTGGTCGTGCGCGCGGAGGAAATGGGCGGCCCGGTTGGCGGTCCACGCCGTGGTGTGCAGTTCGGCCGGTAGCTGGGATACCTGGGGGATGTAGTACATTTCACCGCGAACGCCGTGCGGTTCGTGCACGTGCGAGAATCCCTTCCCCTGCAGGAAGCTCAGGAAGTCATCGTCTTCGAGGGCTCCCGGGATCTCCTCGCTCAACTCCATGGATTGAAAGCCGAACGAGCGCCGTGGCGGGGTGAAGTGCATCTTTCCCACGGCGTGTGTCACATAGCCCGACTCGGAGAGGATTCCCGGCATCGTTGGGAGGTCCGGATCCATGACCGCGCCATTGTTGCAGCAGCCGTTCCGGTGGGGCAACAGGCCGGTCACCAGGGAAAACCGCGCCGGCACGCACACCGGGCTCGGTGTGTAACAGCGGTCGAAACGCGCCCCCTGGGAGGCCAGGCGGTCGAGCGTGGGTGTACGAATCAGCGGATTCCCTGCGCAACCCATCGCATCTGCCCGCTGTTGATCGGTCGTGATCAACAGGATGTTGATCGGCGTCTCAGCCACGGATGCCCCTCCTTCATGCCGCGCTCGACCACATCGTTCAAGCCACGCGCCGCCGACCCTCCCCGTCGGCGGAGGCCGTCCCGGCGGAGGACAGGGGAAGTTCTTGGCCTGAGCCAGCTTCGGGCGTGGCATCAGCCGCCTTCCGGGTCCGGACCGACATCCGTCTCCGCGACGGGCATCCCTTGCCGCGGTCTCGACCGAGGCGGATTGTTCTTCGGCTGGAGGACCAATGCGGCCCCGCGGATCCCAAGAGGGCCCCCGCAGTCCGCGGCGCGGCGCATCACCGCGTATGCCGCCTGCCGCACCCAAGCGTCTCCATCAACGGATACCCATCGCGAAGATGTGCATGGCGGTCTCGTTGGATGCCACTCCCTGGCTCACATCCGGGA
>JAKAUG010000289.1 GCA_021827805.1 Bacillota bacterium
CCGATCTCTTTCCCGCGCTGGCCGCGCGGCGCTGGGCCGGTGCCGTGTGCTACCTGGACGGGCAGTTCGACGACGCGCGCTTCAATGTGGCCCTGGTCCTGACGGCGCTCGAGCTGGGGGCCGTGGCCGTGAACCATCTGGAGGCCACCTCCCTGCTCTGGGAGGGCGGGCGGGTGGCCGGGGCCCTGGTGCGCGAGCACCCCGCGGGCGCCGAGTTGGCGGTGCGGGCCCGCGTGGTCTGCAACGCCACAGGCCCGTTCGCCGACGCCGTGCGGGCCCTCGCGGGGGCGTCCAGGCCGCTCGTGCGCCCCTCAAGCGGCGTCCACCTGGTGCTGCGCGCGGCGATCTGTCCACCGGACACAGGGCTCCTGGTGCCCCGCACCCCCGATGGCCGTGTGGTGTTCCTCCTGCCCTGGCAGGGGCACACCCTGGTCGGCACCACCGACGACCCCGCCGAGCCCACGGCGCATCCGCCGGTCCGGCCGGAGGACGTGGAGTACCTGCTCGCCCAGGTCGGGCCCTACGTGGAGCGGCGCCTGGGCCCGGAGGATGTGGCCTCGGCCTGGAGCGGCCTGCGGCCCCTGGTGCGCGATCCGCGCCGGGCCCGCACCGCTCAGCTTTCCCGCACGCACGTGGTGCACGAGGAACCCGCGGGGCTGCTCACCGTGGCGGGGGGCAAGTGGACCACCTATCGCCGCATCGCCGCCGACGCGGTGGCGCACCTGGGCACATTGGGCATCGGCCTCGGCCCCACCCCGCGGGAGCCCCTACCCCTGGTGGGGGGGCGGCGCTTCTCGCTGGCCGAGGCCCTTGGCGCCTGCCGCACGCGCGGCCTACCCGCGGAGGTGGCGGAGCACCTGGCCAGCGCTTACGGCGACCGGGTGCCCGAGGTCCTGGCCCTGGGGGAGGGGCTCCTGGAACCCCTGGTGCCGGGACACCCCATCCTGCGGGCGGAGGTTGTGTGGGCAGCGCGCCGTGAGTGGGCGGGGACGATCCTGGACGTGCTCGCGCGACGCACGCGCCTGGCGATGGTGGACCTCCGGGGCGCGCGCGAGTCGGTGCCGGAGGTGGCGCGCCTCCTGGCGGCCGAGCTTGGCTGGGACCGCTCCCGCCAGGAGCGGGAAGAGTCGGAGGCCCTGGCCGAGCTCGGGGGGGACCTGTAGGGGGTCAGCGGCCCGCCATGGCCCGCTGCCAGGCGGCGGCCGGCAGATGGGCCTGCCGCAGCGGCGGCAGGCACACCGCGCCACCCAGCGGGTAGGCGGGACCGCTCGGGAGGGGGCCGGAACCCCACAGCGCCAGACCGTGCTGCTGGAGTTGCATGGCCTCCTGGGCGTAGGGTTGCCCCTGGTCCCCGTGCTCGCGGTAGATGTCCAACTCCCAGGTGAAGAGATGCGCCGCCCAGGCCTGGTCCTGGGTGCCGGAGCGGCTGTGCCCGAGCAGCACGAGATCGGTCCCGAGTTGTGCGGCGAAGAATGGGTTGTACGGGAAGTCGCGCAGGGCGGCTTCCTGAGCGCATGCGGCGCCGAGGCTCGGTCCCTGCATCCGGTTGAGGGCGGCGGCCGCCGCCCAGCTGTCCCCGTCGAACGGGACGAGCCGCAGGGCCTGGGCGAGGTGCGTCCCGGCCTCGGTGGCCATGGCCGCGCGGGGGCTTCCCGAGTCCTGGTAGGCCACCTGCACCTCGGCGTCTCCCAGGGCGGCGAGGTTGCGCTCGGAGCTCGGATCCAGGGCCCTGGCCCGGCCGAGGCCCGCCAGCGCGGCGGCGGGCTGGCCCGCGGCCACCTGGGCCCACGCCGGGGCAAACGCCTGCTGGGCGGCCCCGCCCTGGCGCAGCACGCCCCAAGCGCCGAGCCCGCCGACCAGCACGACCAGGCCGGCGACGCGTGCCAGGGAAGCCATGCGCCAGGGACGGGCCAGGCCGAGGACGCTGGTCAGGGCAGCCAGGCTGGCCGCCAGCAGGGCGCCGATGGGCAAGAGGAAGGCGGTGACCTCGAAGACCCCCTGACAGGCGGCCGCAGCGACGCCTCCCACCAGGATCCCCGCGGCGGCGGCCTCCTCGGGCCTGATCCGCCGCCGGGCGCGCGCCAGTCCCACGACGGCCACCCCGATCCCCAGCGCCGCCAGGGCCCCACCGACCGCTCCGGTCTGGGCCAGCCACTGGAGGGCATCGTTGTCGGCACTGCCGGGCACGTCCACCAGGACGTAGGTGCCCTTGCCTCCGGGCGGCTCGTGCCGGCTGTACAGGGCCTCCAGACCCCCGGGGCCGACGCCCCAGAGGCGCGAGGTGTCCCAGACGGCGAGGGTGTCCCGCCAGGTGAAGACGCGGCTCGAAACATCGCCGCCGTGCGTCGCGCTGATGCCATGCACGCGTACCACCACGCCCGGGACCTGCCAGGCGACCAACGCGACAGGCACCAGCAGCGCGCCAAGGGCCAGCAGGGCGCCCCGCCGGCGCGCCGCTGGTAGCAGCAGGCCCCCGATGAGCACGAGGGCCAGTGCTCCCAGATACGCGCCCCGCGAAAAGGTGAGCGGGAGTGCGGCGGCCTGGGGGAGCATCGCCAATGCCCCGCCCACCCGCACCGGCCAGTGTCTGCTGCCGGTGGCCAGGGCGGCACCCGCGGCCAGGCCCAGGAGCAGGGCCGAGGCCAGGGCGTTCGGATTGTGCAGCGTGCCATACACCCGCACGGGAATCGCGGCGGCCACGGCGGCGCCGGTCCAGGTGACCGGTGTGGGGGTGCCACCCAGGTACTGCCCCAGACCGAGCACGGCCTCCCATGCCCCCAGCACGCAGAGGCTGCCGGCCAGGGCCTCCCACGCCTGCGCGCCCGCGGCGACGCTGAGCGCCACATAGAGCCCCAGCATGGCGCCGCCCAGGGCCAGACCGGAGCGGGCGTCGTGCGGATAGACGCCGTGCGCGGCCCCAAGACCGAACGCCACAGCGACGGCCAACAGGGTGACGAGGGCCGGGCCGGAGGGCAGAGGCGCCCAGCGGCCCAAGAGGGCCCATGCCCCCGCGGCGGCGGCGGCCAGGGCCAGGTACGGCATGATGTGGGCGGCGGTGAAGAAGCCGTTGGCGGTGCCGACGGCGGAGAACAGCGAGATCGGAGCCACCAGTGGACCGCGCCAGAGCAGCCAGGCCACCGCCGCCAGGCCGAGCAGGCCCACCGCCGCGCGCGCCGCCGCGTCCAGGCCGGCCACCCAGCCGGTGGGGCGCCGGGGCTCGCGGCGGGTGCGGCGGGTGCGGCCGGAAGGGGCGCTCCGGGTACGGCGTGGCGGGAGCGTGCTCATTGCGCCCCCGTCTACCGCCATGGCCAGGACCCTTCGTGGGTGTCCGAAGGTCGGCGGGCCGGCGCCGCCGCACCCTCCGCCGCCGCTGGCATGACCGCACGACCTTCCCTGAGTGTTCAGCCTGGGAAGTACGGCATCTGGCCATCGCGTTCCTCCGCGCGGCCTCGGGCGCGTCCCTGCTGGGAGCCGGCCGGTATCGCCGAAGCGCGCAGGCGCCACCCGCGGCATCCCTGCGCGCGGCTCGGGGACCGGGGCCCGCGATGCCGACCCAAAGGCCGCGAGCAGTCACGGTGAGTGCTCCCTGGCGACGACGCATGTGCCGGGCGCGCAACGGCTGCTTGCTCAACCGCTCCGACCAGTACGGCGTGAGGGTGCTGTGGGCCGAGCCGCTCACCGGGTCCTCGGGAACGCCGAGGGCGGGCCCAAAAAACGGGAGACGAAGTCGACGTCGGCATCCCTTCCGGTTCCTGGGGGCCGTAGCGGCCACGGCGCTCGGGATCCGGGGACAGGCGGCGGCGCGGACCTGGGCTTCTGGTCGGTGCAGAAAAGCCGCGATGGCGGCCGGGGACCAGCCGCATGCTCGGAGCAGCCGCCGGACCATGGCGTCATCGTCACTTCGCCACGGGCGCTCGATGTGCCGGCGATGTTCAGCGGGCGTCACCCCGACGGCGGTCAGCGCCTGGACTTGCTCCCTCGTCCACCGCTGCTGCGCGACCGCCGCCTCCAGGGCTTCGCTCTTCTCAGCGTCGGAGGGTGCGGCGGCCGGAAGCCCGAGGTGGGCGGGCATGTGGCATCACCGCTCCGGTCTACGCCGTCGGGGCACCTCTTCCCTGTGCGGCG
>JAKAUG010000391.1 GCA_021827805.1 Bacillota bacterium
GTCGCCTCCGGTCAGGTGTCCACGGCCACGATCAACGAGGCCCTGTCCCGGATCTTCACGCAGATGTTCGAGGTGGGCCTGTTCAACCACCCGCCGACGGGCAACCTGCATAGCGTCGCCACCAACGCCCAGAGCGCCGCCTTTGCTCGCCTGGTGTCCGAGGAGGGCACGGTGCTGCTGCGGAACCAGGGTCCGATCCTACCTCTGTCCATGTCCGTCGGCTCGATCGCCGTGATCGGCCCTGACGGCACGACCTCCCCCATGACGACGGGTGGCGGCAGCGCCCACGTCAACGCGCCCTATGTCATCAGCCCGCTCGCGGGCATCACGACCCGTGCCGGGTCGGTGGTCAAGGTCAGCTCCTATTCCGGAACGGATCCGGCCCTGGCCGCCGCGACGGCCAGGGCGGCCCGGATCGCCATCGTGTTTGCCAGCAACTATGAGACGGAGGGTCAGGACCTCCCTGACATCACCCTTCAGCACAACCAGGATCAGCTCATCGAGGCCGTGGCCGCCGCCAACCAGAACACCATCGTCGTCCTCAATACCGGTGGCCCGGTCCTCATGCCCTGGCTCGATCAGGTCAAGGCCGTGCTTGAGGCGTGGTACCCTGGCCAGGAGGACGGTAATGCCCTCGCCGCCATCCTCTTCGGCGACGTCGACCCCTCTGGCCACCTTCCTGAGACGTTCCCGGCGAGCATGTCGCAGATGCCCACGAGCTCCCCTGCGCAGTTCCCTGGGGAAAACGGCCAGGTGCGGTATTCCGAGGGGATCGACGTCGGCTACCGCTGGTACGACGCCAACAACGTCACGCCGCTCTTCCCCTTCGGCTTCGGTTTGGCCTATACCACCTTCCGCTTCAGCGGCCTGAACGTCTCTTCGAACACCATGGCCCTGGCTGCCCCCGGGCCGGACCCTGACCCCATCACCGTCACCGCCACCGTCACGAACACGGGCTCCCGCGCCGGGGCTGATGTGGCGCAGCTCTACGTGGGCGATCCCGCAACGACCGGGGAGCCGCCACGGCAGCTCAAGGGCTTTGAGCGCGTGGTACTCGCCCCTGGGGCGAGCACCACGGTCCGCTTTCCGGTGACCGCCCAGGACCTCGCCTTCTGGGACACCGCGGACAACAGCTGGGCGGTGGCCGACGGCCGTTACCAGCTCTATCTGGGCGACTCCTCGGCCATGGGGAACCTGCCCCTGCGCGGGCAGTTCTCCGTCATCAGCACGACCGGGCCGCAGGGGGTGGTCGTCTCCGCGCCGGCGAACGTGACGGCGGGCGAAGCCATCACGGTGGCCGTCCACTTCACCAACGGCAGCGATGTCACCGACAGGGGGATGCGTCTGTCTCTCGGGGTGACCACCGGCGGGATGCCGGCCCCTGAGAGCACCGCGGCGGCCAAGCTCCACGTGCGCGCGGCGGCTCCCACGTCCTTCGCGAGCGTCGGACCGCATGGTGAGGCTTCGGCGACCTTCCGGATCACGGTGCCGTCGTCGGCCCCCGCGGGCAGCTACCAGTTCAACGCCACGGCCGCGTACACCACCCCAGCAGGGAGGACGACGCGCGCCGCGTTCGCGCAGACCACCGTCCTCTACCAGAACCTGCAGGCGGCCTTCAACAACGTCGGCATCACCAGCAGCACCACGATCGCCCAGGGCAACTATGACGGCTCGGGCAACAGCTTCTCAGCGGATGAGCTCGCGGCCCTGGGCCTCACGCCGGGCCGGCGGGTCACACGCGATGGCTGGACCGTGACGTGGCCCAACGTCCCGCCGGGCCGCCCCGACAATGTTGAGGCGATGGGCCAGTCCGTCCGTGTCGACGCTTCGGGGCAGGCCCTGCTGTTTGTGGGCAGCGGCGTGTTTGGCGCGCAATCGGGCTCCGGCTCCATCGTCTACCGTGATGGCAGCACCCAGAGTTTCGAGTTGAGTCTTGGCGACTGGTTTGGTCCGCCGGCCGGCGGGAACGAGATTTGGGCCACCACGCCGAACCTCAACCGGAGGGATCCCAGCAAGGGGACTCATGCGGTCAGCCTCTACGCAGCAACCGTTCCACTCGTGGCCAGCAAGACGGTGGCCTTCGTGACCCTGCCCACGAACAGCGGTATGCATCTGTTCTACATGGGTGTGCGCTAGCTAGGGCGCAGGGCAGGTTCTCCTCGAGCGGCTGGCGTCGCCGACCACAGGCGAGTGCATGCTGCTGAACGGGTTGCGGCGGAAGGAGCCGCCTTCTGCGTCGTGCGGGGGACCTCCAGACAGACATGATCGCCCTGGAGATGCCGCCAGGTGCTCTGGACGCCGTGGTCGCCTTCTATTCCATCATCCACGTCCCCAGGGACGAAGGCGCCGCTGCTCAGGTTGATCCACGTCTGGCTCGCTCCCGGCGGGTCGTTCCTCTGCACGCTCGGCGCGCATGACGCCCAGGCGGACATCGAAGGCGACTGGCTCGGGGCTCCGATGTACTGGAGTTCCTTTGACGTGGACGCCACCCTGCGGATGCTGCGCGCCGCCGGATTCGCGATCTTGTGCTCACGGTTGGAGACAGCCGAGGAAGACGGTCAGCCCGTGACCTTCCTCTGGGTCCTGGCTCGCAGGGAGCGGTGCCCCCCTTGGCGTAGCCCTTGCCATGGCCCTTTCAGCTTGCGCTACGCCGCGTTCCGCCGCCCGAGACCGGAGACGCCGGAGCACAGGTGCCAGGAATCGGTCCGGGGGAGGGGTCAGGGTGGACACGCAGCCCATCCTCGTCGAGGTGCCGGAGGAACTGCACGGCGACGAGGATCCTGCTCCGTCGCTACCGCCGCACGGATGCTGAGGCGCTGTGGGATGCGGTCCAGGAGTCGCGTGAGCACCTGGCGTCCTGGCTGCCGTGGGTGCAGGGGTACCGGAGCATCGACGACGCACGGGCATACGGGGCGCGTGCCCACGCACGTTGGGTGCTGCGCGAGGACATGGCGTACGGGATCCTCGCCCGGGAGGACGGGAGACTCCTGGGCGGGACGGGGCTGCACGACATCGACGGAAGCCTGCGCACGTTCGAGATCGGCCACTGGATCCGGCGCCCGACCAACTGATGGACAGGAATCCAACGCGGCTGCGGCTCCTTGCCCCTGGAGCGTTCCCTGGCGCTGCGCAGCCAACAACCATTCCCCATCAGCCGACCACAGCAGATCGGGACGACGCCTCCCGGCTCCTGGTCGGGGACCGACTCGACCTGCCGCGTGACGTGGCCAGCGGATCGGGATAGGGGTTGCGCGGGGGCGGTCCACGTAGAGGCCTGCAGGCCGACCCCAGGGGCGAAAGGCCCGCTTGCACATCTCGTCCGTGTGGCGCCGGGTGGGCTGCCGCAACACGCCTGAACTCGTAGACCTCGATGTGCAGCCCACGGTGTGGTTCTCTGGAATGGGTCCGGTTCACTCTGAGAGCGGACCCACTCACGTGCCTATGCCTGTGTGGTCAGGGCGAGCGTTCGAGACCGAAGCGCGGCGGAGATCTTCTCCCGCAGAGACCGATGCGCAGTATCCGAATAGGCATGCTGTGCATCACGCCACATCTCGGCCGGATGCTGCCAGACAGGATACGGCTGGCGCTCTGCTGGTTCCCACTCGTACCACGGGAAGACGTGGGCGTGAAGGAACTGTTCGGTATTGCCGTAGATCGAGTAGTTGATGCGCGCTGGATTGCACGCGGTTTGGATGGCATCTCCGATGAGGCTCATGTCCAGGAGAAACCTGCTGCGGCGTTGCCAGGGAAGCGCCCGCAGGTCCTTGACCTTTGGGTATGCCAGGAGGACGCAATAGCCAGGGAGCAACTGGGTGTCCCCGATCACCGCGAAGCCGCTCTTCATACGCGCGACCACCATGGGATTCTCGCCGCGCTCCGCTGAGCCAATCCGGTCAGCCTTCCAATCGGACATGCTCATCGCCTCCCGGAGCAAGTGCGAAAGATCAACCTTGCGCAGGGCGTGCCGCCTGGGACACGCTCCATGCGGGGTGGTCGATCGCACCGGGGACAGGTTTTTGGCGGCGGGAGGAGGAATCCCTCAGTTCCGGGCGCGCTGCTCTGCACTGCAGCCTTTGCATGCACGACGCGCTGAAGAAGCTGGTCGGCATGGTAGCGAGGTG
>JAKAUG010000318.1 GCA_021827805.1 Bacillota bacterium
GGGACGTGTCCGCAGAGACGGCCGCGATCTCGCGTGCCCGCTCGACGGGGTACAGCCGGACGACGACCGGCCCCCCGCGCCCCAGCGCGTAGATGCGCACCATGTCGTGTGTCGGCGGCGGGGTGTCGCCGCCGTGTAGATCGGCGGACTCCATCCCGGCGGCGTGCTCCGCCAGACGGGCCACCTCCCGCCGTTCGCGCCCGCGCCGTCCGCCGCGCTTCCGCCGACCCCTCGTCGAGCGCATGCCACATACACCCTCCGGGGCGAGCCCCTACGGGGCTCGGCGCCCACTTGCCTTCCACCGCGGCCTAGTTTACACCTGGTGCGGGCGCCCTGTGGGGGGTGCAGGGGGACGTAACAGAACTGTAACATTCAATGAAGGGCCTCCGTGTCCGAAGCGAAGAAGCCTACTCTGAGGAGGTGGTTGTATGCCAGACCAGGATGTTGCCCCCGCTCTCGGTCGGGCGCTTCAGGCTGCCCGCCGTACCACCGGAATGACCCAGGCGACCTTTGCGGTTGCGGTTGGGGTGACGCGAGGGTCGATCGGCCAGTTTGAGCAGGGCGCGGTAAGGCCGCGCTATGAGACTGCCGCCCGTATTGTCTCCGTCCTGCGTGCGCGGCGGGCCAGGGAGGGCGCGATTGCGGATCTGGAGCGGGCGTTGGCGGAGGCAGGGATCGAAGGCCCCGGCGTAGCCACTACTGGCGAGCAGATCACAGGTGGGCCGCCCCGCAAGATCGACTTCATGGATGCCCTGTCCCGCCCCCACCGGGTGGCCGCCGTACTGCTGCGCCACCTCCGCGCCGACCGTGCGCGGTGGGAGCGGTTCTGTATCGATTATGAGGTCTTTTGTGTGCTGGCTGAGGTATCGGCCGGAACGGCCCGCTTGACTATCGCGTTCCTCCGCGAGACCGAGGACCTTCGGGGGATTATTGAGTGGTCGGACGGGCAAAACGCCGCCGACACCCGGCTCCTGCTCCACGCCTGCGCGTACAGCCTGGCCCCCGTGGAGTATGCCGGGGGGGAGTACCTGCGGTTATCCGTCCCTCTCCGTGGCACGGGGTGGGATCTCCAGGATACTCTGTTTTCGCGCGTGCCCATGCCGCCGACCATTGCCGCGGAGGTGGACGAGGCCCTGCGCCCCGAGCAGTGACCCCTCCCGCAAGCGGCGGCTGCCCGGCGAATGCTGCAGTCACGTGCAGACATGGGGGTGGTCCGGACGGCCATCGTCCAGCGCGGCAAGGTCTGGCAGGTGCAGGTCCGCGTCGGCAAGGACCCGGCAACGGGCCGGTGGATCCGCAAGGCCGCGACGTGCGATTCCCGCGCAGAGGCGGAGCGCACCGAGCGTGCGCTGCTGGTAGCGGCGGATCGGGACCGGGCGGGGTGGGTGTCTCCGACGCGACAGACTCTTGCGGAGTACTTGGAGGGATGGCTGGGACGCAAGGCCGGAGAAGGGTTGGCGGTCCGGACCTTGTACGATTACCGCCGGGCCGTGGACCGCATCATTGCCCCCGCGTTGGGGGACCGGCTGCTGGCCGACCTATCCCCGGCCATGGTCCAGCAGTGGCAGGACGGGCTGGCCGCGCGGCACGATGCGCGCGGGGCGGCGCAGGCAGCCCACGCGTACCGTGTGCTGCGGTCGGCCCTCTCGGACGCCCACCGCCTGGGGTTGGCGGCGATCAACCCCGCCAAGTCCGCCAGACCGGCACAACGCTCCCCGCGCAAACGCGAAGGATTCAGCCTGGCGGAGGCTCGCGGCATCCTGGAGGCGGCCCAGGGCGAGCGCCTGGAGCCGCTTTTCGCCTTTCTACTCCACTCCGGGCTGCGGCCAGCCGAGGCCCTGGGGCTGCACTGGAGCGACGTGGACATGGAGAGTGGCTACCTGTCCGTGCGCCGGGACATGGTGGAGGTGGGCGGCACAATGGTGGTGGGGCGCCCCAAGACCCAGCGCAGCGCCCGCACCTTCGTCATGCTGCCCCAGGCGGTCGCGGATTTGCGGCGACAGCAGGCGGTACAGGGGCGGGCTGCTGATCTGGTGTTCCCTGCCGACAACGGCCACGCTCTGCGGACAAGCAACATGGATCGCGTCTTCCGGCGCATCCGGGATCGGGCCGGGGTGCGACCGCTGCCCGTGTACTCCCTCCGGCACGCGACGGCCGC
This sequence comes from Bacillota bacterium, assembly GCA_021827805.1. Classification (GTDB taxonomy): domain Bacteria; phylum Bacillota; class Sulfobacillia; order RBS10-35; family JAJYVN01; genus JAJZWQ01. Next base: position 2,159 of record JAKAUG010000318.1, read on the forward strand.
TATTCTCCTGTCCGCTGGTGCGGACGTGGGGGTGGCCGCAAAGATGATGGGGCACTCCGTCGCCCTCTTCTGCGAGACGTATGCGGACCTGCTGGTGGAGTCCACCCGTGATGTGGCGGCCCAGGCGGGGCGGTGGTTGGACGCCCACCCGTGAGCCGAATGCAGACACCCGATGTCTGCACAAGTGTCTGCAAGCGCCAAACCCCCGCTAGCTTCTTCCAGCGGGGGTTCTCTGTATCCCTTGGCGTTGTACGCTTTCGTTGGAGCTGGTGGGCAGAATCGAACTGCCGACCTACGCATTACGAGTGCGTCGCTCTGCCGACTGAGCTACACCAGCACGCGTTGGAGCGGGTGAGGGGAATCGGACCCCCGTCTAAAGCTTGGGAAGCTTTCGTTCTGCCATTGAACTACACCCGCTTGGATCCCGAAGACGCATCGCGGATCATACCACGCTCCAAGCGGCAGTCACAAGCCTATGCTGGAGCACGATTTCCCGGGAAATGGCGGAGGCGACGGGGATCGAACCCGCGATTTCCGGTGTGACAGACCGGTGTGTTAACCACTACACTACGCCTCCGTGCCCAAGAGACGGGTGCGAGTGTAACAGACGGCCCGCTAGCCAGTCAATCGCTTCCGCTGGCGCCGAAGGGATCCTGCAGGGCGATGGTCTGAGCACGGTCTGCACCCACGGACACCATGACGACGGGACAACCGACCAGTTCCTCCACCCGGCGCAGGTAGGCCCGGGCGGCAGGCGGCAGGTCGTCCAGGCCGCGCAGCGAGCCCAGGTCGTGGTCCCAGCCCTCCAGTTCCTCGTAGATCGGCCGGCACGCCGCCAGGTCCTCCACGTGTCCAGGCAGCTCTTCGAGGCGCCGTCCGTGAAGCTCATAGGCGACCACCACGCGCAGGCGACCCAACCCCGAAAGGGTGTCGAGCTTGGTGACACAGATCCCTGTTAGGCCGTTGACCATCACCGAACGCCGCAGCACGACCGTGTCCAGCCAGCCGCAGCGTCGCGGGCGACCTGTCGTGGTGCCGAACTCCTGCCCCTTCTGGCGGAGTTGTTCGCCCAACGCGTCCGTCAGCTCGCTCGGGAACGGACCGTCCCCAACGCGCGTGGAGTAAGCCTTGCTGACCCCGAGCACACGGTCGATGCACGTGGGGCCCACGCCGGCCCCGATGCATGCCCCGCCGGCCGTGGGGTGCGAGGAGGTGACGTACGGGTAGGTGCCCTGATCGATGTCCAGCATGGTACCCTGGGCACCTTCGAACAACACGCGCTCCCCAGAGCGCACCGCCTCGTTCACCAGGATCACCGTGTCCGTCACGTGCGGCTCCAGGGTGCCCGCCACCTCCGCGAGGTCCGCGAGCAGCCGCTCAGCCTCCACGGGGGGCAGGCCGTGACTGGCGAGGGCATCGTTGGTATGTGCGAGATTCGCGGCGAGTCGACTCACCAGGGTCTGAGGCCGGAAGAGGTCTCCGACGCGGATGCCCAGCCGAGCCGCCTTGTCGCGGTAGGCAGGCCCGACGCCGCGCAGGGTCGTCCCAAGCTTGCCGGCACCACGCCGAGACTCCTCCGCGGCATCCAGTGCCTGATGGAAGGGCAGGATAAGGTGCGCCGCGTCGCTGATGGCGATCTGCGTGACGTCAAGCCCCTGAGCCCGCAATCGCTCCTCCTCCTGACGAAAGGCCCAGGGGTCGATGACCACGCCGTTGCCGATCACACACCGCTTGCCATGCACGATGCCCGCCGGCACGAGGTGCAGGCGGTACTCCCGGCCGTCCACCAGCACCGTGTGCCCAGCGTTGTGTCCGCCCTGGTAGCGCACCACGGTATCCGCCTCGGCTGCCAGGTAGTCGGTGATCTTGACCTTGCCCTCGTCGCCCCGCTGGGCGCCCTCCACCCCCACGGTCCCCTCGGGATCACTCCCCCACCCTGCACCACGGCCCGGGTCA
>JAKAUG010000205.1 GCA_021827805.1 Bacillota bacterium
CGCCGCGGGTCCTCGCCGCCCGGCAGGCAGGAGTACAGGTTGCCGACGCCCTCGTGGTCGGAGAGGAAGTAGACCCGCTCGCCGATCCACATCGGGCTCGACAGGTTGCCGGCGGGCCCGCTCCAGCGCACGAAGTCCCCCTGGCCGCCGGCATCCACCCAGAATTCCCCCGCGGTGCCGCCCCGGTAGCGCTTCCAACGGGCCGGATCGCCCACGTTGCGCCCCAGCACGACCCCGCCTCCCGCGCCAAACGCCACCCGGTTGGCGGGACCCCAGGGCATGCGCTCGGGGGGGCCGCCCTGGGGGGAGACCAGGTAGACCTCCCGCACGCCCCCGAACGCGGCCCGGGCGTCGCTCACCACCGCGACCCGACCGTCCGGCGCCCAGCCGCTGCACGCGGTGCTCGCCCCAAGGTGGGTGAGCTGGCGGGGAACGCCGCCCTCGGCGTCCATGACATGGACCTCGGGCACACCCTCCTCGCGGGCCACAAAGGCCACCCGCTGCCCCGTGGGATCCAACCACGGCAGGGTCACGTCGGAGAGCGCGGTGGTCAGTCGCCGCGCGACGCCACCGTCGGCGGAGACCGTCCAGAGATCATCCTCGGCGACGAACAGGACCCGGCCTCCGGCCAGGGTGGGATGGCGCAGGTAGCCCAGAGCCTCCTGGGAAGACAAGCTGGACGCCCCTTTCCGCAACCGGCCCTTCCAGGGGAGTTATGTGGGCAGGGGGGCTTTCCTGCGCCGGCTCAGGGAGACGCCTGGTGCCGCGCGTGGATCCCGCGCCAGGGCCAGAAGGCCCACCGCCCCAGAAGCGCGGTCAGGCCGGGGATCAAGAAGGTGCGGACAACCCACGTGTCCAGCAGAATGGCCGCGGTCATGCCGATGGCCAGCGTCTTCAGTACCCCGAGCGGGCTGGTGAGGAGCACCACGAAGACGACCACCATCACCAGGCCGGCGCCGGTGATCATGCCTCCGGTCTCGGCGATGCCGTGGCGCGCCGCCTGACGCATCGGCATCCCCCGCCCGAGCGCCTCCTGGATGCGGTGCAGCAGGATGACCTCGTAGTCCATCGACAGGCCGAAGAGCAGGACGAAGACCAGGGGCGTCACCGTGAGGTTGGGGTCCTGCGCCTCCAGGCCCAGGCCGCCGTGCTGGATCGTGAGCACCAGGATCCCCGCCGTCGCCGCCGCCACCAGGGCATCGAGCAGGACGCCCAACAGCGCCTGCACGAGCGAGCCGGTCGCGACCCAGAGCACCACCAGGGCCACCACGGCGGCGGAGCCGAGCACCAGGGGCAGCCGCCGGCTGGTGTGTTGGTTGAAGTCGTGCAACAGGGCCACGGCTCCGCCCACCGCCCCGCGGTCCCCGGGTCCGAGGTCGCGGGCCAGGACCTGCTGGATCCCGCTCAACAGGGCCTTCGTGCCGGGCTGATCCGGGCCGCTGGCGGAGACCACCGCCAGCACCACCAGGTGTGGATCCGCCTTCGGGTTGACGAAGTTGGCGAGCGGGCCGAGTTGCGGCGAGCCGCCGCCGAGGGCCGCGGCCAGCTGCTGGGGCGAGGCCCCGGCCGCAAACGGCGAGGAGACCCGGGCCACGCCCGGCAGGGCCGCGACGTCCTGGACCACCCTGGAGACCAGGGTCCAGGTGGCCGGGTCCCGCACGGTGGTGGAGAGCTCCAGGGCCACGGGCAGGGGCGCGATGCTGCCGGGGCCCTCAAGGGACTGCCGCAGACGGCTGGCCTGCCGCAGTGGGGAGCTCGGCGGCAGCATGGAGGCCAGATCCGCGGGCACCGTCACGTGGAGTTGGAGGGCCCAGACGGCGGGGAGGGCCAGCAGGGCGATTCCGACGACGACGGAGAAGGCCGGACGCCACGTGCTCCAGCCCGCGAGGCGATCCCAGAGGGACCAGCGCTCCATGGCGACGGGCACCAGGCCCCAGCGCACACGGGGGCCCATCAGGCGCAGCAGGGCGGGGAGCAGGGTTTGGGTGGCGAGCAGCACGGAGATGACCGCCACCGCACCGCCGAGCGCGAGGCCGCGCCAGTAGGCGGTGCCCGCCAGAAGCAGCGTCGCCACGGCCAGCGTGACGGCCAGGCCCGAGAAGAGCACCGAGCGCCCGGCCGTGGCAAGGCTCTCGCCCACGGCTTCCGAGGGCCCAAGGCCGCGGTCCAGGGCCTCGCGGAAGCGCGTGGTGAGGAAGAGCGCGTAGTCCACGCCCACCCCCAGGGCGAGGAAGGCGACGATGTCCGTCAGGTAGACGGAGAGGGTGATGTGCACCTCCAGGAGCGAGACCAGGGCCAGGGCCAACTCCGCGCCCACCGCGGCCACGATCAGCGGCAGCACCGCCTGGGCCGCGGCGCCGAAGACCACCGGCAGCAGCAGGAGCAAGAGCGGCAGCGCGAGGGCCGAACTGCTGTGCAGCGTATGCTCGGCGTCGCTGCTGATCTCATGGCCGATGGCCCCGGATCCCACGCCGCGGACGCTTCCCCCCGCCTGCTGGACGTGCTGGACCAGCGTCGCCAACGCCGCGGCGGGGGTCCCGCCCGGGGGCAGGACCAACAGGCCTCCGCCGGAAGGGTGCAGCCAGGAGGCGGGGATCTTGGCGGCGCTGGCCGCCCGCTCAAGCTGCGCGACAGGCAGGCCCCCCAGGAGCTCGGGCCCCGCCTGCGGAGGGGCGGCGATCTTGGACAGCTGCTGGTCGGCCCAGACCGAAGGGCTCCCGGAGACGCTCAGGTTCTCGGCCTCCAGGTGCTTGGTCACCGTGGCGGCCAGCGGGAAGGCGGCGATCGCCACCGCCACCCAGAGCACCACCACGAGCCACGGATGCCGTGCGGCCCAGACGATGCGCCGGCCCGGGTCGCCCGCCATGTCCGTGCACCCCGCTCATGCCCTCGCCGCCACGGGCGCCCAGATCCCCCGGGGCGACCCGGCAAAGGACCGACGCGGATCCCTGGCCGGGATGGCGTGCTAGAATATCGACAGGGTGTCGACATTCCCGAGGCGTATCGTACCCCTGGTCCCAGGACCCGTCAACGCGGCAGGGCCCACGGTGAGGTGCAGGAGCGTTGGGCAGTCGGGAGCACGGTGGCGAGCGGGCTCGACGCACCCGGCGCGCCCTGCGGGCCGCGCTGCTGGAACTGGTCCTGGAGAGGGGCCTGGAGGCGACAACCGTCCAGGACATCTGCGTGCGGGCCGGGCTGGACCGCAGCACGTTCTACCTCCACTTCGCGGACAAGCGGGCGCTGCTGGAGTCGTGCCAACGGCAGCTCGTCGACGAACTCTTCGCCGGGTCCGGGGCCCAGAACACGATCGCGGACAGGGTCCTGGCGGCCTTCCGCCACATGGCGCGCCACGCTGTGGCCTACCAGGCGCTCCTGGTGGTGCCCGACGCGGAACTCGAGCGGCGCCTGAACGACTACCTGGCGGAGCACGTGGCCGCGGCGCTGGAGGCCACGGCCCACGGCGCCGAGCTACCGTTTCGCCTGCTGGCGCAGTACGTGGCGGGGGGCCTGCGCGGCATGGCCCGCTGGTGGCTGGCGGCCGGGATGCCCTACCCTCCGGAGGAGATCGCAGATACCTTTGGGCGCATCCTGGCGCACGGGCTGGCGGGTCTCGGCGCTGGCGGCCACGCGGGACCGTGATGGGAGCCCTCGCGGCGGATCTCCCGTCTGAGGCGACCGCTGGTGGGGAGGAGCCGGCCGCCAGCGGGTTGCCCACGAACCCGAGCACCAGCGGTTCACGCCGCGTCTCGGTCCACCCGGAGGCCCGCTCTGCCAGCGCCACCTGGCGGCCCTGGGCCGCGGCCGGCCCGACGGCAACGGCGCCGGCCGCAACCGGGCGGCGGCCTCCCAGCGCACGACCGTGCGGACCGACGCGCCAAAGCGTTTCGCTGTTTGCCTCTTCTGGCGCCCTTGGCGGAGGTGACGCCCTCCACCTGGGCCCCAGGGGCCGCGACGGATCACCGCGACCTCCGTCATGTCTGCCCCTCCACCCCCGATCGCACCACCCTTCGGAACGACGCCACCCCGCAACGCCGCTCCTGGCGCGAGGATCATGACGAACGGTGTCGAATGAGTCCGTATGGATCACCATCCCGCAGCTGAAGCGGA
>JAKAUG010000220.1 GCA_021827805.1 Bacillota bacterium
GCTGGGCCACGGCCCGCGGGCAGCGCTGGCGCATCGGGGCGCGCTCCTGGTGTTGGCTGATCCTGGCGGGGCTGCTCGGCATCGGTCTGAACAACGGCCTCCTCTATACGGGACTCGGCGGCACGTCCGCGGACCACGGTGCCCTGATCATGGCCCTTGTGCCTGTGGGGACCGCGGTCGCGCTGCGCCTGGGCGGGGGCGAGCCACTATCGCGTGGGCGCGCCCTGGCCGTGGTGCTCGGCACGCTGGGCGCGGCCGTGGTTGTCCTACCGGCCGGCGGGCTGACGGCCCTGGCCCACCTGCGCCGGGGCGACCTGGAGATCCTGGGCGCGATGGCGAGTTCCTCCGCGAGCTTTCTCTTTCTCATCCGCGGCCTCCAGGGCGTGGACGCGGTGACCGCCACCGCCGTCACCCTGGGCAGCGGAGCCCTGGTGCTCGCCCCCGGCGCACTCTTGGAACGCATGCCCGGACCCGGGGCCGGTGCCGTGTGGGCGATCGCCCTGTTTCTCACCTCCGCCGTGCTGTCCATGGGGCTCGGGATGCTGTGGTGGAACTCCGGTGTCGCCATGGTCGGCGCAACGCGCACGGTGATCTTCAATGATGTCGTGCCCGCGGTGACGCTGGTGCTCAACGCCGTGTGGCTGGGGGTGCCCATCACGTTCCGGGACATCCTGGGATTCGTGCTGACCGCCGCGGCCATTGCCGCCACGGTGGCCCCCGAGCGCAGGCCAGCGGGCCGGCTGACGGAGGCGCGGGGGTGGCGGTGAGGACACCCTCGCCGCCACCCCCGCGCCTCGGCTGGTGCTCGTTCAGGAGTGCAGCGGCACGTGCCGCACCCGGTGTTCTGCGAAGGCCGTGCCTGGGTGCCACGGCGTGCCGATCACGGGTAGGATCCAGCGGTCCGCGCCAAGCCAGCCCGCGGTGCGCCATCCGAGCATGAGCAGCAGGCCCAGCACGCCGAGGACGGGGTTTGTGCTGACGGCGCCCGCCAGCAGGTAGTTCAGGTTCATGAAGCAGCCGAAGAACGCCGCCGCGCCCGTCAGCACGCCCAGGATGAGCGCCACCCCCACGGCGGTCTCCCCAAAGGCCACCAGGTAGGTGAAGACGTGCACGCCCGGCAGGGCCACTCCGTTCAGGAAGTGCGCATACCAGGGCTGGACGTTGGGGTGAGCCCCCGTCGTCTGCTTGAGGGCCCCGAGCAGGAAGCCGTGCAGGGCGGTCCCAGCCCTGCCGCCCACCCAGGCTGGGTTGTGCAGCTTCTCCCATCCGGCCGACAGCCACTGCCAGCCGACCCAGATGCGGACCAGCAGCCACAGCCAGGACATGCGAGTGTCCGTGAACAGGAACTTCAGCAGGCGCGGGCTGGGCAACGTCGCGGGAGAGAACGGAGCCGGACTCTTCACTGCACCGCTTGCCGCCATGGGGCATCGCCTCCGTCCTCCGTAATAAGTGATCCGGATCACAAAGCATAGGCGAGGATGGACCACGCCCGCTGGCATCCTTCGGGCCCAGGCCCCTGGGGCCGGACGGACATGGCCGCGGGCCGCCAGGACCGGGGGAGCGCGCTGGCGGGAGAGGGACGGATGGCACCTCCGGGCCCGTCCGCTGGCGCGAGCGGCAACAGAACCACCTTTCTTGGCGCGACAGACGGCCGAGCTTGCGGTAGTCTGGTCGGGCGAGAGCGTGGAGGGATGTCAGATTGAGGCGGATGCCGGGGATCGTGGCCGCAGCGTCGGTGCTCCTGTTGGCCGGTTGCGGGGTGCACACCGCGCCAGGGGCCGCCAACAAGTCCTCCTCAGCATCGGCGTCATCCGCCGGCAATGCCGCGGCCAGCCACTCCTCCTCATCGACTCAGAAGTCCGCCGTGCCCGCGCTGGACGGACTGCCGGCGGTGCAGTACAGCCCGTCCAACCCCCCGCCAGCCTGGTCGGGGCCGCTGCCCTATCCCGTCCTGATCGCGGACGAGCAGAACGACCGCATGCTTGAGGTCTCGCCGACCAAGCAGATCCTGTGGGAGTACCCGGCCAACGGGCAGGCCAACAGTCCGCTCGGCGTCCCCGGGGACGACACCTTCTTTTCGCCCCACGGTGGCAGCATCATGACGAACGACGAGGATGGCGGCACGATCCTGCGCATCAGCTACTACACGCACCAGGTGCTGTGGCACTTCGGGGTGCAGGGCCACCTTGGGGGAGGCAGCCAGTATCTGAACTACCCCGATGACGCCTACCTCCTGCCGGACGGGAACGTGATCGTCGCGGACATCCGCAACTGCCGCGAGCTCGTCATCAGCCCCGCGGCCAAGATCATCCAGCAGTGGGGCAACCCGCAGCCTGGCTACTGCGTGACCGACCTCTCCAAGGGGCTGTTCGGCTCCCCCAACGGGGACACCCCGCAGCCCAACGGGGACATCCTGATGTCCTTCATCAGCGGCGACGTCATCGCGCTGTTCTCGCCCCAGGGCCAGGTGCTCTGGCAGACCACCGCGCCGGATCTGCACGGAGGCTATGTCTCGGACGCGCAGCTGCTGCCGGACGGCAACGTGCTCGTCGCCAGCTACGGGCAGCCCGGGATGGTCGTCATCTTCAATCCGCACACCCAGGCCGTGGTCTGGGAGTACTACGTGACCTCCGGGCCGGGCGAGCTCAACCACCCCTCCCTGGCCGTGCCGTTGCCCAACGGCAACATCCTGCTCAACGACGACCGCAACGACCGCGTGATCGTGATCGATCCCAAGACGAACGCCATCGTGTGGCAGTATGGCCACACCGGCGTGGCGGGCACGGCGTACAACTATCTGCACACCCCCGACGGGGTCGATGTGGACTACTACCGCAACTGGCTCGGCTGGCTCCAGACCCATCCCGCGGCCGGGACCACGGGCACGACCGCGGCCACGGGCGCGGCCGGCTGATCCAGCCCGGGGGCCGCGGGCCGGTTGCCCGACGGGGCCCCCGCCCATGGTGGGGCTGCGCATAGCCCCGGCGTGCCGTGGGCACGATCCCCCCACATGAACGACCTGAGGAAGGGGCGGTCCCGCCACCGCATGCTGATGCTCGACCGCCCCCGGGGATCTCCCCGGGGGCGGCCGCACACGCCCGTTTGCCCTGTCGCCCGGCACGCGCGGGTCATGCGTGCGCGGCGTGCAGTCCCCGCCGCCCCCAGGGGGGCGGCACCATGAGCGCCCCGGTGCGCGGGGCCTGGACGGCGGAGGCCCTGCAGGACCTCCAGGCCGACCTGGCGGATGCCGGTGACCGGGTCGACCAGTTGCTCTTCTCCCTGCTGCTCGAGTCGCCCATCTCGCCGGATCTCAGCGACCTCCGACATGATGTGCAGCAGATGTTCGGCTCTGCCCCGGACATCGTCGCGCAGCCCTTTTTCTGCCGCGGTGGGCTGGAGGGTCTGGTGATCTTCGATGAAAACCTCATCGACCAGAACCTCCTGGTGTTGGGTGTGCTCGACCGGCTGACCGCCTCGGGCCTGACGCCCGAGGACGGGCGGGCCAGCGACCTGCTGGAGCGCGTCGGGCGCCGGGTGGCACCCACTGGCGCGGTGGGCAACCCGGGCAACCAGAACGGGCCGCAACCCGGGGAAACCCTGGGGGCGCTTGCGGAGCAGGTGCTGACGGGCGCGGCCGTGCTTTGCTTTGCGGGACAGAGCGCCGGGCTGTCGGTGAAGATCGGCAAGATCGACAAGCGCGCGATCTCCGAGGCGCCATCCGCCCCCTCGGTCGTGGGGCCGCACGAGGGCTTCATCGAGGACGCGGAGACGAACCTGTCCCTGATCCGGCGCCGTTTGCGCACGCCACGGCTCCGTGTCGAGCAGTTTCACATCGGGACCCTGACGCGCACCTCCGTGTTCCTGCTGCACCTCAAGGGCATCACGGACGACCTGCTCGTGAGGGAGGCGCGCAGGCGCATGCGGCGCGTCACCATCGACGGGATGCTTGAGAGCGATGTTCTGATGGAACTCATTCGGGACGCACCCCACTCGCCGGTGCCGACGATGAAGCGCAGCGAGCGCCCGGACCAGGTCGTGGGCTCCCTGCTCCAGGGTCAGATCGCGATCGTGGTTGACGGCTCGCCCTTTGCCCTCCTGGCCCCG
>JAKAUG010000443.1 GCA_021827805.1 Bacillota bacterium
ACGTGCCCCGCATGGATTCCTGCCGATGCCCGCAGGACCCCCTGGGCAGACTTGCCCGCATGGAGTACGTTCTGCGCACGCTCTGGTACGCGCTGTTGCTGCTGGTGGTCGCCCGCCTGCTGAACCGGAGGACCCTGGTGAGCGAAAAGCCCAGTGACTTCGCCGTGAATGTGACCTATGGCACGCTGGCCGGCACCGGCATCGCGAGCCGCGGCGTGCCGGTCTGGGGCGGCACCCTGGCAATCGCGACCCTGACCCTCTTCGCCTGGGCGCTGAACACGGCAGGTTCCCGGTACCGACGCATGGCGGGTATGCTCGCCGGCCGGCCGATCACGCTGGTGCGCACGGGGCGGCCTCTCGCGCACAACCCGCGCCGGATCCACATGACGGCCGCCGACCTCGGCGCCAAGCTGCGCGAGCTCAAGCAGGCGACCCTGGGCGACGTGGAGTTGGCCTTTCTGGAGACCGACGGCCGCATTGGCGTCGTGCCGAGACCTCACACCCCGCCTGCGCGGCAGTGCACCCCCAAGCAAGGAGGCGGCCCAGACCCGCTGGAGGCAACCGCCTCCGCCCCCCTGGCCCCGACCGCGTCATCCGCGGTGGCACCAGGTTTCGCGCCCGTCCGGATCACCCACAGCGAACATCACTTTCAGGCTTCCGCCACCGTCCGAGACATCGTGCTCGGAATGTCCGACGGGCTCACGGTCCCGTTCGCCCTGGCGGCTGGCCTCTCCGGGACGGTCGCGACCACGCGGATCATCATCGTGGCCGGGTTGGCGGAGATTGCCGCTGGATCCATCGCCATGGGACTCGGCGGCTACCTGGCGTCCAAGACCGACGTCGAACACTACCTGACCGAACGGGGGCGCGAGCAGGCGGAATTGCGGGACCATCCCGAGGAGGAGGTGGCGGAGGTGGTCCAGATCTTCGCCGAGCACGGCGTGGGCACGGAGGCCGCCGGCCGCGTGGCGGAGGAGTTGCGCAGCCACCCCACTGCCTGGCTGGACTTCCTCATGCGCTTCGAACTCGGGCTCGAGCGGCCCGATCCGCGCCGGGCGGTCAGAAGCGCGGGCACCATCGCGGCATCCTACGTGGTCGGCGGCCTGCTCCCCTTATCGCCCTACTTCTTCCTCTCGCACGTTCCGAGCGCCCTCGCGGGCTCGGTGAGCGTCACGCTGCTGGCGCTGCTGATCTTCGGCTTCGCCAAGGGACGGTTCACGGGAACCCGCCCTCTGCGGAGTGCCCTCCAGACCGTGCTGGTGGGCGGGATGGCGGCCGGAGCCGCCTTCTTTCTCGCCCGCCTCATCGCACGGTAGCGGGGTGTGGCCGCCCCTCGCGAGCGGGGGCGGCCTGCTCAGTGCTCCCCGCCTGAAGGCCGCCGGGGTGCTGGTGCCGAAGGGAGGCACGGGTGGCCACCGCCCGGCGGTGGCGGGCATCCGTCCGCGTCCTGACCTCGCATGGACCGTCGGGGAGCGAAGAGATGACGACTTGGGCCACCCTGCTGATCGTGCCCGCCTTTGGGCTGGACACCTTCGCCGTGGCCGTCGGCCTGGGGACGGCAGGGGTCGCCGAGCGCCGACGGCTGGCCCTGGTGGTCGCCGTCTTCGAGGGGCTCATGCCGCTTGTGGGCGCGGTGGCGGGTGACTGGCTCGGCCTGTTGACACGCTATGCCCTCTGGGGCGCCGCCGCCCTGCTGGCCTGCCTGGGGTTGCGCGAACTTGCCGAGGGCTGGCGAGAGCTGCGCGAGGATGACGACCGCGACACGGATGAGCCAACAGGGGAAGGTGCAGAACTGCGCCGACGCGATCTCAGGGGCTGGGGTCTCATCCTGGCCGGCCTCAGCGTCAGCATGGATGAGCTGGGCGCCGGTCTGGCCGCGGGAACAGCCCGCCTGCCACTCGGCCTGCTGGCTCCAGCCCTCGCGCTGCAGGCCGCGGTCTTCACCTATGCAGGGTTGCACGCTGGCGCGACGCTGCGGCGCTGGACCGGCCGCTATGGCGAGATGGCGGCGGGTCTGGCCCTCCTGGCCGTGGCGGTCGGCCTGGTTCTGGCGGACCGGCGCTGACCGGGGCCCGTGGGCCCCGCCCCCCGCTGCCGGAAGGGCCCCGTGCGGAAGGGAGGGGCGTGGCCCGCGGTAGGCGTCCCCGGCCTCCTCAGGGACTCCCCGCGGCCAATCCGCCTCCGTGAGACCCTGCATCAGACGCCCCGTTGGGAGCCCTGCACCGTTCCGCGGGCGGCCGTGGAGGAGCGGCCAGCGCACCGCGGGGTCAGATTCCGCACGTTGAAGCAGGGGGGATCACTTGGCAAAGCGCCGCCGACGCCGAGGGCTGGGCGCGGCCAGGCGCTCGCGGCCTTCGGCACCGGAGGCATCGGGGCCATCCGCGACCGACAGCCGGCTCTCGCTGGTTGCCGCCCGGAACCTCCGCGGGTCGCCTCGCCGAGCCGGTCCCTGCTTCGGCGTCCCGCACCTGACCTGGCCCGGCAATCCGGAGGCGCTCTCCTCCCCGTACTCCGCACCGCAGGTGGCCGGGCGGCCTCGCAGAACCCGGCCACTGGCGGTCTCGTTCCGCACGGAGGGAGCTCATGAGGGAAGCCTACCTGCGCCTGCCGCGCCGCAGCCTGCTGGCCCTGGCCCTGACCGCGGCAGCAGGCGCAGCCAGCGGTTGCACGCGCCCGCGGTGGGCGGGGGGGGTCGGTCCCGTCCTCACGGTGCGTGACGCCACCCTGCGCTGGCAGGGGCGGGCGGTGCAGGCGCTCGGCGGCAACATCTGGCAGTTGCAGGACTATTTCTGTCCGGGTGCACCCCCCTTCACCGCGGGCGGCGCGACCTGGTATCCGGTCAACCCCGGTCCCAAGAGCCACGCGCTGGACATCCTCAAGACTGCGGCCGCCTATGGCCTGAATGTGATGCGCATCATCGCCGGCGGATGGAACCCCGCTTGGCTGCACTACTGGCAGACCAATCCCACAGCGTGGTGGCAGGGGCACGACGAGATGATGGACGCCGCGGCGTCGGCCGGGATCCACCTGATCCCCTCCCTGGTGTGGCATGCCCTGCCCTTTTCCGTGGCCACCGGGGAGACCGATGCCCAAGCGTTCACGCCCGGAAGCCGGGGCAACGCGCTCATGCTGGAGTTCGCCAAGCAGTACGTGGGGCACTATCGCGACCATCCGGCCGTTCTGATGTGGGAAGTGGGCAACGAGTGGAACCTTCAGACTGGCCGGGGGGGCTCCAAGGAGTTCTTCGCCACGGTCGCGCAGTTGGATGCGTTCCTGGCCCGCATGGTCGACACGATCAGGTCCGTTGACCCCAATCACCTGACCACCTCCGGCAGCGCCTCGCCGGCCGTGGGGACCGGACCGGGAGCCGGGATCAGCCTCGATCAGCAGCGGGAGGCGTTCATCGCGATCAACCGGCATGTCGACGTCGCGTGCGTGCACGTCTATCCTGACACGCAGCTTCTGACGGCTGAGGGGGTGGGCCTCTACCTGAGGACGATGGCGGAGGCGGCGCGCAGCGAATTGAAGAAGCCGCTGATCGTTGGGGAGTTCGGTGAAAGCTACATCCAGGATCCCCGGGCAACCTTTGTGCGGCAGGTCCTTGACACCTGGAGCGCCGGCACCTTTCCCGTGGCGCTGGTGTGGAGCTGGATGGCGGCCAGCAACTCCGGGCCCGGGCAGCTATCTTTGAGCATTGACCCCACGTTGCGGCCCGCGATCGCCGATCTCTTCAAGTCATATGCGACGAAACATCCCTGGCCTCCCAGCGTGGGGGGGTGAGGACCGGGGAGCTGCCTTTAGGGCTTGAGATCCTTTGCCATGAGGAACATGGAGACCCAGCAGGCGATCTCGACCAGGCAGGCGGCAAGGCGCCTTGGCATCTCCGTTCGCACGCTTTACCGCTGGGAGGCCGCTGGAAGACTTCACGCGATGGCCCGGCTATCCCTTGGCTGTGGCCGCCGCCACGAGGCGCCCCCTCTGCCGTTCCAGGTTGCCCACCTCAGCCTGTTTCTCGGAGGAGATCCGAGCGTAAATCGCACACTGCTCCGTGGCTGCTGTCCTTGCGCGGAGCAGCGCGTCAACTTCCCGCGCCGCCAACC
>JAKAUG010000502.1 GCA_021827805.1 Bacillota bacterium
CCCCCGCGTACCAACCACGGGCCTGTTGCGGCCGGCACGCTGCCCCATAACCACTGTTGGAAGGTGATCAGCAACTCCCTTCGTCGCTGACCCCACGCCGACCGCGCCTGGTGTGCGTCACACCCAGGGGGCAGGCCCTCCAGTGGGTCGGAGAGATCCCAGTGGTCCGCAAGTGCGTCGAAGTCGGGTGGCAGCTCCCCAGACGCCTTGAGCCACGCATCCCACGGCGCACTCGCCGGCAACATCGCGCGCAACTGGTCGAGGTAGCCGGCACGGCGAACCCGAGCCTCGTCCACAGGTGTCCATCCCCTTGCATGGCCGCCATGCGCACCGGTTCACGGGACAGGACACGCGGGTGACTGGACAGGCTCCTGGCGGCCTGCGGCGTGTACGATCGCACTTATTCGGTCCAGCCCGAAGTTCCTGCGTCTGCCGAACCGGAGATGGCGTCAGTACGGGCGTTCGTAGCATTCCAAGGGCAACCCCCGGGCGGCGGGTCCTATTGCCATGCCCACGCACGTGAGTTGCGCGGTGGGGACTGCCGGTGCTGCAGGCAAGATCAGCGTGCCGGCGGAACCGGCAGCTGGTGTAGACGTACCGAGCGCACCCTGTTGGGATTAGATCGCTCCGGCACCCCTGGCCAACCTTACCTACGGGACGCTGCCACAGGCAGCCTCCGCCAGCGTGCGGGTGGCCTGGACGCCGGGGCACCTGTATGTGCTCTGCAGGGTCCACGCTTGGCCGCTCTATGCGGCATCGCCTGGATCCACCTGGTGGCAGAACGATGCATGCGAGTATTACGTGAGCGGCAGCGCCACCGGTGGCGGCTCGTACGAGCCCAGCGATGCGCAGATCGGACTGCTCTACACGAACAAGCTGTATAATGAGCCCAACAGCCACATCGCCTTGACGCCAACCCCCGGCACAATTCCTGTGCATTCGCAGGTGCTGGCCCGGTCCACTCAGGCGGCTACGAGCCGCGGGGCCCAAGACCTGCCGGGCCGGTGTTCGTGGACAGGGCTTCGGCGCTGGGCCCACGCCCCGCGGACGCCAGGCCATTCTCAGACGGGCGTTTGGCCCACAGGGGTCAGGGCCAGGGCGGTCAGGACGCGGTGGTAGTCGGCCGTGTAAAAGCTCTCGCGCGCCGCGACCGTGGCGCGCACCAGACTGTTCAGGTGTTGGCGCGGGTAGCTGAAGACGGTGGCCACGGCCAGCAGGCCGGATGGGGAGGTTCCCCGGTTCTGGCGCAGGACCTCAAAGCCGAGCCGCCCGTCCGCGCGCACACCCACCCACAGGTCGGCCTTGGAGAACAGAGCCTGTCCCCCGCGGTTCACCGTCAGCAGGCCGCGATACAGCGTGTAGCGATTCGGCAGGGCCCCCGCCTGGCCGGTCACCGTCAGTCGGCTCTGAAAGGGGTTGGTGAGCGGTACACAGGGGCCGCTGAGCCAGGAGGCACCCAACCGGAGCTGGGACCGGTAGGACGCGCCCAGCGTCAGGGCCTGGTGGGCACTGATCGCCAGGCTCATCGTGGCGTTGCCGAGTTCTGCCCCGAGTTCGATCTGCTTGCGCGAGGCGCTCGTGAGCCCGGCCCCCGGATGAAAGGAGAGGGCGGCCGGTTCCACAACAAGTCGCCCGCCCGTGGTCCAGGTTCCCACCACATAGAGGAGGTCCACGCCGGCCTGGCGGAGCAGCACGGACTCCTGGCAGCCGTTCAGGGCCGTGGTGCGCGTGACCGCGCGATTCACCGCGGCGGCGGGGGATGTCTGATGGCGCACCACGAGCGCCAGGTCCACCACCGCCGCCACGATCAGCGGCCACAGCCACCACCGGGAGACCGTCAATCCTGGTGCTCCTCTCCTTCCCGTCCCTGAGCCTGGCTCCGCAACGGCGAGGCGGCGGGCAGGCTGAGGCGAGCGGCGGCCCCGGCCGGGGAGAACTGGAAGGACTCCTCCACGGGAGCCCGCACCCCCAGGCGCCGGGCGATCTCCTCCACCTCATCCCCCGTGAGTTCGTCATTGGCCATCAGGGCCTCGGCCACCGCCTGCACGAACTCACGGTGCTCCTCAAGCAGCCGCTTGACACTGTCCATGGACTGATTGAGGAGCCGTTCGATCATGCGCTTGCTCGCGGCGTCCTGGGCGCTGGGTCCAATGCCTGGGAAGGCCAGGGCGGAGTACAGGCTCCCCTCCATGCCCCAGGCGCCGACGAGGGCACCGGCCAGCTGCGTGGCGCGCCGCAGGTCGTCCAGCACGCCGGACAGCTTCATGTCCAGAAAGATCTCCTCGGCCGCGCGGGAGGCCAGCATCGTCTTCAGCTCCGCCCGCAACTCCTGCTCCGAGGCGGTGTAGCGCTCCTCGATGGGCTTCCAGGCGGCGAAGCCCAGCGCCTCACCGTGGCGGATGATCGTCACCTTCACGAGACGGTCCTTGGTGCTCGAGAGCAGGTAGCGCGCAACCGCGTGCCCCGCCTCATGGTAGGCAAGGCGGCGCCGGTCCTCCTGGCTCATGGCCCGGATCGGCTGGCGCAGCCCCCACTCCCACATCTCGCGCGCCTCGGTGAAGTCCCTGTGGTTCATCTCGTCGCGATCCTCGAAGTGGGCCACGACGACGGCCTGGTTGATGACGTGCTTGATCATGACGGGCGTGAAGCCGATGGTCTCGGCCGCGGCCCGTTGCAGGGGGAAGTCTGGCGCGTGCTTGACCTTGCCCAGGTAATAGCGCAAGAGATCCAACCGGCCGTCCATGTCCGGTGCGTCCACCGTGATCTTGTGGTCAAAGCGCCCCGGCCGCAAGAGCGCCGGGTCCAGCACCTCGGGCAGGTTGGTGGCCGCCAGCGTGAAGACGTTGGCCCGTTCCGCCTTGCCGCGGCGCAGGCCCATCTGGCGCAGCAGGCGCTGCGACCAGCCACTCTCCACGTTGGGTGGATCCAGCTCCAGCAGCAGCTGGTTCAGCATGCCGCTGCTGCCCCCGAACAGTCCTCCGCCGAGCCCGTTCGCCCCCGAGGAGCGGGACATGCCGATGGCATCGATCTCGTCGATGAAGATGATGCAGGCGCCATACTCCTGCGCCATGCGCCGCGCCTTGCGATACAGCCCCATGATCTGCAGGTTGCCCACGCCGAAGAACATGTTCTGGAACGAGGGCGCGGAGGCGTAGCAGAAGGGCACCTGCGCCTCGCCAGCGATCGCCTGGGCCAGATAGGACTTCCCGGTGCCTGGGGGCCCGACGAGGAGCAGCCCGCGGGGCACCTCGCCGCCCATGTCCTTAAAGCGGCTCACCCCGCGCAGCAACGTCACGGTGCGCTGCGCGAACTCCAGCACCGAGCGGTTGCCGCGGTAATCCTCAAAGGTGAGGCCGCACTCCTCGGGCGCCAGCCAGTACACGCGGGCCCGGCCCATGAACCAGAAGATGGCCACGAACTGCATGACCACGAGCAGCATGAGAAAGAGCAGCTGCAGCAGGGCGCTGAGCAGCGTGCCGAAGAGCTGGCCGCCGTACCCGAAGGTCGGCACGTACCAGGTCAGATACACCGCCACCAGGATGGCCACCACGGCCAAGCCGATGGAATGGCGGCGGACAAAACGGGAGAGCCAGCGGCTGAACATCAACCGTCACCCCACATGGAGCCGACGCCCCGCCCCGGCCCGAATGCGCACCAGACGACGCCAACCCAAGGGCATCATGGTTTCAGGCACCACGGCCATTATACCAGTGCGTCTCCGGGGGGAAACCCCAACAGCGGGGGGACGGCCTCAGGCCTCCAGCGGATAGAGGTCGACCGGTGCATCCCGGGGCACGGCCTCCTTGTCGGCGCGCGGACTCCCGAGGCGGAAGCGCGCCAGACCGCGCACCAGGCACCGCCCCGGGTCGGCCGGCACGTGGATCGCCAGGCCCAGCTCCGCCTCGAAGCGGGCGCTCAGGCCAGGCAGCAGCCCTCCGTGACCGACCAGCAGGATCCCCTGCTGCTGCAGATCCATGCGCAGCGTGGGCGCCGCGCGCGTGAACAGGGCCGTGATGAACTCCAGCAGGCGCAGCGTGGCTTCCTCCATGGCCGCGGCGGCGAAGGCCGCGGGGAGCTCCAGGGTCGTCATGTGCCC
>JAKAUG010000310.1 GCA_021827805.1 Bacillota bacterium
CGGACGGCGTAGGTGTGCCGGGCGGTGCGCAGCCCCCGCCATTCCCCCAGGGCGATGTCCGCGGGGTTGTCGACGGGGATGGGATTCAGGAGGAAGGCCGAGCTCGGCAGGTCCGAGGGGCGGCCCTGGAGGTGCCGGGAGAGGTCGGTACCCTGCACCCCATCCGGTGCCTCGACCTCCAGCAGGCCCAGGAGCGTCGGCAGAAGGTCGACGGTGGAGATCAGGGCCTCCGAGCGCACCGCCGCGGGGACGACGCCGGGGTGGCGCACAACCAGGGGGACCCGGACGGACTCCGCGAATGGCTTCTGCTTCTGCCGCATGCCGTGGGAAAAGAGCATGTCCCCGTGGTCCGCGGTGTAGACGACGATCGTCCGCTCCTGGAGCCCAAGCTCCTCGAGCAGGGCGAGCAGGCGGCCGAGGTTGTCGTCCAGGGCGGTGACCGCGGCGTAGTAGTCGGCCACCGCGCGGCGGTCGGCCTCCAACGCGTTGCCGCGCAGGGTCAGGGCGTCGGGGTCGTAGAGCCGTCGGTAGGCCTCAGGTACCTGGGGGTAGGGGTCGTGGGGCGGGCCCCAGGACAGGAACAGGGCCCAGGGTTCCCGCCGCCGCGCGCGGATGAAGTCCATGGCCAACTCGGTCTGGCCGTCGGGCTCATAGCCCTCGATGCCGAGGGGCTCCGGGTGATCGCGGTGGTACCGGCCGTGGAAGTAGTCGTGGCCGCAGTTCCAGGCCGCCCAGTGGGCAAAGCCCCGCCGCCGCGGTCCCGGTGGGGTGAAGCGGTCGCGGGGCATGCCGTCCAGGTGCCACTTGCCGATGTAGCCGGTGTGCCAACCCTGGGCGCCAAGGACGTCCCCGAAGGTCCGTTCCCCATCGCCCAGGGGCAGGTCGTTGCTCGCGGCCCGGTGCGCCAGCGGATAGCGCCCGGTGAGGATCGTGCCCCGCGAAGGGGTGCACACCGGACAGTTGGCCACCGCCTGTGTGAAGGTCATCCCCTGGCCGGCCAGACCCTCCAGGTGCGGTGTGCGCACATCGGGGTTGCCGGCCAGGGACACGGCGTCCGCCCGCAGTTGATCGGCGAAGACGAAGAGCAGGTTCACGTTCTGCCGCGCCATGGGCAGCCCCCCGGATGTACCGCGCGCCGCGGGAAGCGGATACCGCCGCGAGCGCGCCGCGTCCTTGTGCGCAAGGACGCGCCAACCTGCGCCTTCTGCGCGAGAGCCGGGTTTCCTTCGGAGCCCCGCCGGATCCGCGGTGCCGCCGGGACGCGTCGGCCGACGGCCTCGGCCGGGCGAGCCCCGCGGACTGCTCCCAGGCCCTGACGTTTCCCGACAGGAACGGGGGCCCGATTCCGGAATCTCTCAGCCCTGGCCGGCCGCCAGGCCCGCGCTTCCCCGGCCCGTCTGGGTCGGGGCGCGGCACATCGGCTGGCGGCGGGGGGCGTGCGCGTTTGTCCAAGATCCGTCGGAGGACCCTGCTGGCACGATCGGTGGCCTCTGCCGCGGCGTTCGCTCTGCCGGCCGTGCTCGGCCTGGAGGGGTGCGCCCGGGGTAAGGTGCCCGCCGCCACCGCGGCGGAGCCGCCCCTGACGCACTACCGTATGCCGTATGGCTCGGTGGCGCTGCAGCCTGGACCCGCGCTCACCCGGGCCTATGACGAGCTCGGACTCCTTGTGGCCCTGCAGGGCATCGTCAACCGAGACAAGCCGCGCCTTTACCTGCTCGGGGTGACCGGCGAGGGCGGCATCGACGTGGACACCTTTTGGTGGGCCCGCATGGGCGAGCTCGGCTGGAGCGTCGCCAAGCAGAAGCCCTATGTCGCCAGCGGTATGCGGGACGTGCTGGGCCGACTCGGCCACCGCACCCGCGGCCTGGTGGTCTGGGATCCCCTGGTTCCGGCCACGGCCAACGTGGCGGCCACCTTGGCGGGCGTCCTGGACCTTCTGCCCGTGGCCTACCGCCCCGGCCCCGGCAAGAGCGCGCCCGCCTGGGAACAGGTGGCGAACGCGGGCTCGACCTCGCTGTACAGCGAACTGGTGGCCGCCGGCTGGGGGGCCGCGGTGTCCCTCGTGAACCCGGACGGCTCCTCGCTCTTCACGGGGCGGGGCACGATCCCGGGGACCAAGCTGCCCTCCAGCGGCAGCGCCAAGAACGACGCCTACCTCTGGGCCAAGGTCCACTACCTGGACACCGGGCGCTGCAGCACCGAGGATATGGGCTACTACATCGACGCCTGGTGGCTCGAACACCCCGGCGCCGGTGGGGACTTCTGGAACAACACGCTGGTGAACCTGGACTACTACGTGGCCCGCGGGGCGTTCATCTTCGACCTGGATCCCTGGGACAACGAGGCGCCCGTGGACGACCCCGGGCAGAAGCCCGGCACCGACGCCGCCACGCTGAAGGCCCTGTTCGTCAGCGCATACAGGCGCACCGGCGGCAAGCACATGATCGACGTGGGGGGATTTCCCCCGTGGGCCTTCAAGTACACGAACTTCGGCTCGGCGGGCGGGCACAACGGCGGCGTGGCGACCGAGTGGCGGTACGCCCAGACCCTGTCGGGGTACAACGCCTTCATGGAGGCGGATGCGCTGGGCTACTCGGCGATCGCCAACGCGTCCTTCACCGCCCACTTCCCGCTCAAGGAACGCTACCCCCAGCCCGCGCCTCCCGATGCCGCGGCGCTGAAGGCGCAGGGGCTGCTCGCGGCGGACGGCGGCGTGGTGCCCGCCCGCTACTTCGCCTTCTACGTCGGCGACTTCGACTCACCGGCCTGGCTCTACCAGACCCTGCCCACCCTCTGGACGGATGCGGCGAGGGGCAAGGTGCCGCTCTCCTGGGCCTTTGATCCCAACCTGGCCAAGCGCGCCGCGCCAGCCATGGTCTGGACCCGGGCCACGGCCAGCAGCGAAGACACCTTCGTGGCCGGGGATTCCGGGGCCGGCTACCTCAACCCGAGCGGGCTCGAGGTCCCGCGGGCCTCCGGGCTCCCCTCGGGTATGGGCGTCTGGGCCGCGCACTGCCAGCGCTTCTACCGGCAGTGGGACATCCGCGTGACGGGCTTCGTCATCGAGGGCAACGATCCCGCCATGGGGGCCGACGGCCTGAAGGCCTACAGCACCTTCTCCCCGGGGGGGACGGTCGGGCAGAAGCTCCCCACCCAGGCCCTCATCGACGGCATGCCCGTGCTCGCGATGACATCGGACATCGGCGGCTCGGCCGCCCAGGCGACCGCCGCGGTCCAGAACCTGTTCCTGCCCGTGTCCGGTGCCCAGTTCGCCGTGGCCCGGGCCGTCCTGCAGCGGCCGAGCTGGTACCGGCAGGTGGCCCAGGCCCTGACCCAGCCCTCGGGCGGCACCCCCATCCGGGTGCTGGACCTTGTGACCCTGATGGCCCTGTTGGCACAGTAAGCGCGTCCCCAACTTCAGGGGTCCGTCTCTGTTTCCGCCCAGCAGGCCGCGCTCAGCGTGGTCGGAGGCAACGTGAGCGTCTCCGGCCTGCGGCCGCTGGCCGCGGCGGACTCCTTTTGGACCACCGGCAGCGTGGGGGGACGGCAGGCGATTCTCTTCCAGTCCCCACCGCCGGGCAATCAGTGGTCCTACCTGTACCTGAAGGTCCAGGATAGCGGCCTTCTGGCCGGACAGCCCAAGACCCTGTGGCTCGAAGTCCGCTACCACGACGCGCCGGCCGGACTCACCCTCATGTGCGAGTACGATTCCACGAACCAGAGTGCCACCCTGCGGGGGGCGTACACGCCCACCGCGACCGTGACCACCACGGGCCAGGACATCTGGAAGACGGTGACCTGGTCCCTGACCGGGGCCGATCTCACCGGCCAGCAGAACAGCGGCGCGGACCTGCGGCTGGATGCGATCCCGGGACTGGCCATCGACAGCGTGATCCTGACGGACCAGCAGCCGGCTTCCGGCTGAACGCCCGACCCTCCCCCAGGGGCCGCTGGGGGCGCGCACCCGGTTCGGCCGGGCGCGCGCCCCCCCCTGCCCGCTAACCGCGCGGCGGCAGCACGGGCAGGGCGCGGCTTGGCCGGTGACCGAAATCGGGAACAAGCGGCGGACGCTCGGCCAGCGAGGGGGGGGACTC
>JAKAUG010000033.1 GCA_021827805.1 Bacillota bacterium
ACTGGGAGGCCCTGGGCCGCACCCTCCAGGTGGCGCACGATCCCGACCTGAAGGTGGTGGTCTTCACCACGGAGGACCTGGAGTACGCCCGGCAGGTCCATCGCCGTCATCCCCTGGTGCCCCTGACCCTGCAGGTCGGCACGCGGGCGGGTCAGGACGACGCCGCCAGCGTGCTTGAGCGCACACGCTGGCTGGCGGCGCTGGCCCTGGCGGATCCTGAGCTCGGGGGGGTTCGTGTGCTGCCCCAGCTGCACGTGCTCCTCTGGGGGCATCGCAGGGGGGTTTGACGATGTCCGACGCGGTCGTGCTGCTCTCCGGAGGCCTGGACTCCACCGTGTGCCTGGGACTGGCACGCCAGGAGGGCTTCACGCCCTGGACGCTTTCCTTTGACTACGGGCAGCGGCACAGCGCCGAGCTGGCGTCCGCCCTCGCGGTGGCGGAGGCCCTGGGCGTACCCCCGGCCCGCCGCAGGGTCGTGCCCCTGCACGGGCTCTTCTCCGGTTCCGCGCTCACCGGGGATGAGCCCGTACCCCTGGACCGCTCCTGGGACCAGATGGGACAGGACATCCCCTCCACCTACGTCCCCGCGCGTAATCTCGTCTTTCTCAGCCTGGCCACGGCGATCGCCGAACCGCTCGGCATCGGCGACCTCTTCATCGGCGTCAACGCCCTGGACTATTCCGGCTACCCGGACTGCCGGCCGGAGTTCATCGCCGCGTTCATCCAGGCCGCGCGGCTCGGCACACGGCACGGCATCCAGGTGCACACCCCACTCGCGCACCGGACCAAGGCCGAGATCGCGGCCCTGGGGCACCGGCTGGGCCTGCCGCTCGAGCTCACCATGTCCTGCTACCTCGGCCAGCGCCCAGCCTGTGGCCGCTGCGACGCCTGCCTTCTGCGCCGACACGGCTTTGAGGAGGCCGGGCTGGTCGATCCGCTCCCCTACCGCGTGTAGGGGCCATCAGGCGCGGGCGGCCGCCTCGGGATCCTCCCTGGTCGGGGCCACGGAGCGGAGTTCGGCCCAGCAGCCCTCCGGAATCGGGAGGCTGGCCAGGGCGATCGTCTCCGCCAGGCGCTCGGGCCGGGTGACGCCCACCACGGTGGAGACCAGGCGTGGATCCCGCAGGGAGAACTGCAGGGCGGCGGCCGCGAGCGGCACCTGCCAGCGGGCCACGATGGCCTCCAGCCCGCGCACCCGCTCGACGATGTCTGTCGGGGCCTGGCGGTACACATAGCGTGGATAGGCGGCCACACCCTTGGCCAGGATGCCGCTGGCGTACGGGGCGGCGTTCAGCAGGGCCACGCCCTCCTGCCGGCAGACATCCAGCAGCGATTCCGCCGCCGTGTTCAGCAGGGTGTAGCGGTTGTGTGTGATCGCCGCCTCGAAGAGCCCGGTGCGCACCAGGCGCGTCATCAGGTCGACCGGGCCCCCCGCCACCCCCACGTGCTCGATCAGCCCCTCGTCCCGGGCCTGGAGGAGCGCATCCACAGGCCCGCCCGGCGCCAGCGCGGCCTCGAAGCCGATGTGCTCGGGATCGTGCAGAAAGCAGAGCTGAACGGACTCCCGACCCAGGAGCCCCAGGCTCCGCTCCAGCGAGCGGCGGATCTGCGCGCCCGTGAACTCTCCGGTCTCCAGGTCGCGGTCTGCCTTGGTGGAGAGGACGAAGCCTGGGGGCAGCCCGCCGCGCTCGCGCAGCACCACGCCCAGGCGGCGCTCGCTCTCCCCGTTCCCGTAGGAGGCCGCGGTGTCCAGGAAGTGGATCGGTCCGTCCAGGATCGCGCGGATCGTCGCGAGCGCCTGCTCCTCCGCCACCGAGTAGGCGAAGGTTTCCGGCATGTCCCCGAGCGAGGCGCAGCCGACGCACAGGGGGTCGACGAGCAGACCGGTGCGTCCGAGCGGCCGCGGCCACAGGGCGGGTTTGCCCACGGGCGCTCACCTCCGCGGATCTCCGTGATACGGCGGCCGCGGCCCGCTCCCCTGCCTTTGCTCGCTACGCCTCGGCCAGGGCGCCGCGGCGCCGCGCGCGCTGATGGCGGTCGAGGATGGCCTTGCGCAGGCGGAGCGAGCGCGGCGTGACCTCCACGAGTTCATCCGCGGCGATGAAGGACAGGGCGGCCTCCAGGGAAAGGACCCGCGGCGGGGCGAGCTTGACCTCCTCCTCGCTCGTGCTGGCGCGCATGTTCGTCAGGTGCTTGCGCTTGCAGACGTTGATGTCCAGGTCGCCCTCACGCGCGTTCTCTCCCACGACCTGGCCGGCGTAGACATCCACACCCGGCCCGACAAAGAGCGTGCCCCGCTGCTCGGCGTTCTCCAGGGCATAGCCGGTGGTCGCACCGGGCTCCCAGGCCACCAGGCTCCCGCGGGCCCGCCCAGCGATGGGGCCTCGATGGGGTCCGTAGCCGGCGAAGGTGTGGCTCATGACCCCGTAGCCACGGGTGAGCGTCTGGAACTCCGAGGCGAAGCCGACCAGACCCCGCGCGGGGGCCAGAAACTGCAGGCGTGTGCGGCCATCCCCCTCGGGGGTCATGGCCGCCAGCTCCGCGCGCCGGCTCCCCAGGGACTCCAGGATCACACCCACGGAGGCCTCCGGCACATCGGCCACCAGATCCTCCATCGGCTCCTCGATCCCCGCCTCGCCGGCTCTCAGGATGACCTCCGGCCGGGAGACCTGCAGTTCGTAGCCCTCCCGCCGCATCGTCTCGATGAGGATGGACAGGTGCAGCTCACCCCGCCCGCGCACGACGAAGGCATCGGCGTTGGCGGTCTCCTCGACCTCCAGGCCCACGTTGTGCTCGGCCTCCTTCCAGAGCCGCGAACGCAGTTGGCGGGAGGTGACGAACTGCCCCTCCCGGCCCGCAAAGGGCGAGCTGTTCACCGCGAAGCTCATGGAGAGCGTCGGGGGATCCACGTGCACCGGCGGCAGGGGAGCGGGTTCCGTCGGGCTGGTGACGGTGTCTCCCACGGTGAGGTCCGGAATGCCGGCCACGGCGACGATGTCTCCGGAGGGGACCACGGTCGCCGGCACCCGGCGCAGGTTCTCGAAGGTGTAGATCTGGGCCGCGCGCGCCACGCGCAGCGGCGCCCCAGGTCCGTGCACGGCCGCCACGGGCAGGCCGGCCACGAGTTGCCCCTGGCGAATGCGGCCGATACCGATGCGCCCCACGTAGTCGTCATAGTCCAGGGTGGTGACGAGCACCTGCAGGGGCCCGTCCGCGCGAGCCGCGGGCGGCGGCACGTGCTCCAGCACGGCATCCAACAGGGGCAGGATGCTGCCCCCCTCAAGGTCGGGGGGAAGCGGCGGCAGTTCGCGCCAGGCCACACCGTAGCGTCCCGCCGCGTAGACGACCGGGAACTCCAACTGCTGATCATCCGCGCCCAGGGCGATGAACAGCTCCAGCACCTGATCCACCGTGCGCGGCGCATCGGCCCCGGGTCGGTCGAGCTTGTTGACGACCACCACGGGCCGGACCCCGTTCTCCAGGGCCTTCTGCAGCACAAAGCGTGTCTGCGGCATGGGACCCTCCGCCGCGTCGACGACCAGGAGGGCCCCGTCCACCATGGACAGAATCCGCTCCACCTCACCCCCAAAATCGGCATGCCCGGGGGTATCCACGATGTTGATCTTCGTCCCGCCATACAGCACCGCGGTGTTCTTGGCCAGGATCGTGATGCCGCGTTCCCGCTCCAGGTCCCCTGAGTCCAGGACCCGCTCTGACACCTGCTGGTTGGCGCGGAAGACCCCCGTCTGGCGCAGGATCGCGTCCACCAGGGTGGT
Source organism: Bacillota bacterium (assembly GCA_021827805.1). Classification (GTDB taxonomy): domain Bacteria; phylum Bacillota; class Sulfobacillia; order RBS10-35; family JAJYVN01; genus JAJZWQ01. The sequence goes on from JAKAUG010000033.1 coordinate 3,777, forward strand.
CTTGCCATGATCGACGTGGGCGATGATCGCCACGTTGCGTATCTGGATTGCCTGTTGCGTAGACACCTTGTCCGCTGCTCCCCCGTTCCGTGTGCCGGCGGCCGGGCCGGGACGGCCCGCCATGGAACGCCGTGCCGCTCGCGGTTCCGGCCAAACCGTATTACTTTAGCGGTTCTGGCCGCCCGAGAACAAGTCCGACGGTGAGGCGCTCTCAGGCGCGTGATACGCGGGGGTGGTTGTTGTCGCGCTCAGGCGGCCTGCGGCACCAGCCACCGTGCACTCGGACGGCGCCGGTGCGGTCG
>JAKAUG010000389.1 GCA_021827805.1 Bacillota bacterium
CCCTCTCTTGAGGGGGCGCCGAGCGGGGAGGACTGTGCGGTGAGCTTCGGGGATATGCAGCGCATGATGCGCCAGGTCCAGAAGATGCAGACGGAGATGGCGAAGATCCAGGAGGAGGTCGGACAGAGGACCCAGGAGGCGACAGCCGGAGGCGGGGCCGTTTGCGTCACCGCCAATGGGCGAGGGGAACTGGTCTCGATCAAACTCGCCGCGGAAGCGCTCGATCCCGCGGACCCAGAGATGGTGGCCGATCTCGTGCTCACCGCGGCCAACGAAGCGTTGCGCCGGGCACACGAGATGATGTCCCAGGAGCTGGGACGGATCAGCGGCGGCCTCCCCAAGATCCCTGGACTGACCTGAAAGGGGTGCGGGTGCGGTGTCCAGCGGCCCGATTGCCCGTCTTCTGGAGGAGTTGGGCCGATTGCCGGGCGTCGGCCCCAAGACAGCCCAGCGCTTTGCATTCTTCCTGCTCAACGGGCCACCCGAGACGGCGCTGGGGCTGGCCTCCGCCATCACGGAGGCCAGGGAGCGGGTGCGTCCCTGCTCGGTGTGCCAGAACCTGACCGACGTTGATCCGTGCCCGGTCTGCGCCTCCGCGCACCGGGACCGCGCCGTCATCTGCGTTGTCGAGGAGCCCAAGGATGTCGCGGCGATGGAGAAAACGCGCGAGTACCGGGGCCTCTATCACGTGTTGCAGGGGGCCATCAACCCTCTGGCGGGCGTCGGGCCAGACGAGTTACGCGTCCGGGAGCTCCTTGCGCGCATCGGCCAGCGCGAGAGCCCGGTCCATGAGGTCATCCTGGCCACCGACCCAGACGTGGAGGGTGACGCCACGGCCCACTACCTGGCACGGCTCCTGCGCCCGCTCGGGGTGCGGGTGACGCGGATTGCGCGCGGGGTACCAGAGGGCGGCGATCTGGACTACGTGGACCAGGTCACCCTGGGGCGCGCCCTGGTAGGCCGGGCCGATTGGTAAACCGGCGGGGGACCGGCTTGCCCGGCCCCCGCCAACAATTGACCGTGCACCCACCCTCGACAGGGCCTGTCCAGGCGGACCGCAGAGACGACGGCTCAGGCCCGGCAGACCCGCGGCACACGTCCGGCTCCGCTTACCGTTGCTTCCTTCCGGACCTGGCGGGGTTCACGGACGTCCGTTGCGCGGGACCAGACCATCAACACCGTCGCCCTGCACCAGCCCTGCGCAGACGTGCCTCAGGCAGGCATCGACCCCGCTGTAGCGGATTGCGGGTACAGGGCACCGCTACCTCCCCGTCTAGCACGGCCAACCCGATCACAGATGCCGCCGTCCCAGCCGACGACCGGGGTAGTGTACCACAGACGCTCTCAGAGCACAGCCTGCCACCGAACTCGGGCCGGATGCCTACGGCATCCCCACGAAGCGGACCGGGCCACGTGCCGGTCCCATCCCGACGCCTTCAGGTGCCCAGGTTGAGTGGCGGTGTCTTCAGCACCACGGCGCCACCGTCGCTTGATCGCACCCAAACGTATCTCCGGGATAGCCTCGTCCCGAAGACGTCCCCTGGGAACGCGACGCACACGAGCACAGGCGCGATGGAGATCTCGCCTCCGCCCCGGATCTCCAGCACGAGCGCGCTGCCGAGGTTCGGTCCGGGACAGTTTGCCTCACCCTCGGGTGCCCGCGTCCGGCGTGCGGCGCGGAGCCAGTGGACGATGGTTTGGATCTGATCGCCGGTGAGCGGCACCGAGGCGCCGCCCGGACGTTCCGCAGCGATGTAGGCCCGCGCAATCTGCTGGGGGGCGAAGACGGTTGGCACCCGCTTGGGCAGCGGCAGGACGCCCAGCAACGCCACGGCGCCCCAATGAAGAAGGCGACGATTCACGTGCCCTCACCCCCGAAGGCCCAGAGCCCAAGAGACAGGATACGCGGTATCCAGGGGCGCGGCCCTATTCGTAGGCGACATCGGGGTCCGGGCCGCTCGCCCCGTCTGCAGAGAGGCCGAATCCCGCACGCGTCGGTGAGGGGGGACCCGCAATGCTTGTTGCTCAACGGTTTGCTAAATGATGGCGGAAGGGGTGGGATTCGAACCCACGGTGCGTTTCCGCACACACGCTCTCCAGGCGTGCCAGTTCAACCGCTCCTGCACCCTTCCGGTTCCTGCACAACCATGACGAACCTGGCGGAGGGGGTGGGATTCGAACCCACGGTGCCTTTTGGGCACACAGCATTTCGAGTGCTGCACCTTCAACCGCTCGGACACCCCTCCGACGCATACCCCGCATCCTGTCCCCGTAAGCCGCGGAAGAAGGCCCGCAGGAGCCTCTGGGACTCCTCCGCCAAGACGCCTCCTTCGACGACAAGACGGTGGTTAAGCCGCGGATCCGCCGCCACATTATACAGCGTTCCGGCGGCACCTGCCTTCTCATCCTTCGCCCCGAACACCAGCCCCTGCACTCGCGCCAGCCACATCGCCCCGGCACACATCGGACAGGGCTCCAGGGTAACATACAAGACGGTCCTCTCAAGCCGCCAGCTACCAAGGGCCTGCGCCGCTTGACGCAGCACCACGACCTCCGCATGTGCTGTGGGGTCCTGCCGCACCTCCCGCTCGTTGTGACCAGAGGCGACGACCACACCGTCGCGCACAAGAACCGCCCCAACCGGGACATCCCCCGCCTCGGCGGCTCGTTCTGCCTCATCAAGGGCCAGCCGCATAAAGCGCACGTCTTCGCGTGGGTCCAACATACCGCTCCCCGGCAGGCCGTATTCCGCCAGGGTCCCGCCCCTTCCTTGTTCCGCCTGGCGACGAGATGGCCACCCGCCGTCTGCCGACCCCTGGGGCGCACATCCAACCGGCCCGAACCGAGCTGGCCCCGGAGCATAAAAAAGCTCCGGCCGTTCCATTCGGGACCGGAGCCTTCAAGGCACTGGTGCGCCCGGGAGGATTCGAACCCCCGGCACGGGGTTTAGGAAACCCCTGCTCTATCCACCTGAGCTACGGGCGCACACTTCTCATACGGTTCAGCCTACCACCGGAAGCAGCCTCCGGGCAAGCCCTGACGGCCACCGAGCCGGGGACCGCGCTGACACGTGAGTCGCTGGGGCAGGACTTGCTTGGTGAACGCGGGGCCCAGGGGGGCATCGCCGAGGCGGCCTTCCCGCGACTCGGCCACGCTCTTCCACAACGTCTTCGTCCATCAGGCAGGGAGGTGGATGGAAAATCACCGGGGCACGTGCCTTCGCCCAACCACCGGCTCGCCGCGGCGTTTCCTCGGACACCGTGGCCTTCCGCGGCCGGAAGGCAGTCCCAATCCCCCACTCGCGACTTCCACCGCGTGGTCCGTGCCCAGCCGCCCGCACGAAAAAGGGAGGAGACCTCATGCGAGGTCCCCTCCCCACCGGATCCCACCACGCCTCACTCTACCGAGTCTGGTCGATGAGAATCGTGGTGACATTAGCACCGAACGGGTTGGCGACATTGTTGGTGTACACGTTCACCGTGTCACCAGCCGCAAGCCCGCCGAAGCCCAGGTACCCGTATCCGCTGGCCTGATCATGGAACACGCTGTTGCCGACCGTGTCGTCAACGAGGGCACCGTTGTACGTCAGCACAGCGCCGCTGCTGGAGCTCGCCGTCACCGTGGCGGTGCCAGAGGCCGTCAGCACGGTGAGCGTCGGGTTGATCGGTGTGCCACCAACGACCACCGCGCTACCCGCCGTCATGCCGCCCGGCAAGTCCGCCGACGGAACCGTCAGGGTCTGGGACCCGCTGGAGCTGTTCAGGGCCACCGAGTAGGTGACGCCGGAGACCGTCGCGGTCTCGGAGTATCCGGTCACGACCGCCAGCACACCCTGGAAGGCCGCGTAGGAGACCGTGCGCACCTGACCCGCGGAGTCCAGGGTCACCGTGGCCGTGTTGCCCAGGTCGGCGCTCGTCGCCGAGCCGCTGAACTGCCCGTCGGTCGCGTACTGGGTGCCGCCGACCGTCAGAGAGGTCACCGCACCCGAGGAACTCGTCGCATACGCGCTCAGCACGCCGGAGGCCGTGTTCCGGGTCGCGTCGATCTGGGTGGCGTTGCCGTCACCA
>JAKAUG010000018.1 GCA_021827805.1 Bacillota bacterium
GGCCTCCGGTGCCAGACGCGTGGACGTCGAGTTGCGCGAGGGTGGGCTGGCGGAGATCGTCATCCGCGACGACGGCAGCGGCATGGACTGGGACGACGCGCTCCTGGCCTTCTCGCGCCACGCCACGAGCAAGCTGCGCAGCTTTGAAGACCTCGGAGCCCTCCAGACGCTTGGCTTTCGCGGCGAGGCCCTGCCGAGCATGGCCGCCGTGGGCCTGGTGGAACTGATCACCCGACCGCTTGAGCAGGCGGAGGCCACCCGTGTGGTGCTTGAGCCGGGACAACCCCCGCGGCGCGAGATCTGCGCCGGGGCGCCGGGCACCACCCTGATGGTTCGCGAACTCTTTCGGGACCTGCCGGCCCGCCGCGCCGCACTTGCCCAACCCGGGCATGAGGCCGCGCTCTGCGCCGAGACGGTCCTGGCCCTGGCCCTGGCGCGACCTGACGTCGCCTTCAGCGTGCGGCAGGACGGGCGCGAGGCGCTGGCCACCCCGGGGGACGGGGAACTGCTCTCCGCGTGCGTCGCGGTCTGGGGGTCGCAGGCCGGTTCGCTGCTGCCGGTTTCCGGACGGGAGCAGGGGTGGGAGATCAGCGGCTTGGTTGGCAGCCCCAACTTCACACGCGGCAACCGCTCCCTGCAGTTCCTCTCCGTGGACGGCCGTCCGGTGCGCAGCGAGCCGCTGCGGGGGGCGATCGAGGCCGCGTACGCGAATCTTCTGCAGGTGCGGCGCCACCCCGTCTTCGTGCTCCGCCTGACCGCCGGCCCGGGCCTGTATGACGCCAACGTGCATCCCAGTAAGCGCGAGGTGCGGATCTATCAGCCGGAGCGGGTGCGGCGAGCCTGCCACCTGGCGGTCCGGGCCACCCTCGGCCGGGCAAACCTCATCCCGCCGCTACCGCTCGGCCCCTCCCGGGAGACCGAACCAGACACACTCCCGCGGCGAGACCCCCTGCCAGCCCCGCTGTTCGCGGAGGGCAGCGGCGGCGCGCCAGGGGGGGACTGGCAGAGCCGCGAGAGTGCCGCGCCCTGGCTGCCCCCCGCCGCGGAGCCAGGGCGGCGGCTTCCGGAGCTGACCCCGCTCGGGCAGGTGGCCCGCTCCTACCTGGTGGCTGCCGGACCGGCGGGGCTGTATGTGGTGGATCAGCACGCCGCGCACGAACGTGTCTTCTTCGAGGCGCTCGAGCGAGCGGACCACGCGGCGCAGCTCCTGCTGCAGCCCGCGGTGGTCCACCTCTCCGGGCAGGAGCGAACGCGCTGGCGCGAGCTGCACGCGGCCCTGGAGGGCGCGGGCCTCCAGAGCGAGGAGTTTGGCGGGGGCGACGTGCTGATACGCGCTGTGCCCGCCGGCCTGGAGGGGGATCCGGCGGCGGCGCTGGTGTGGATCCTCGGCCGGTGGGAGGCTGGCCCCGACGAGCTCACGGCGGCACGCCGGGCCCTGGCCGCCTGCAAGGCCGCGATCAAGGCCGGCATGGCTCTGCCCCCTGGTGAACAGCAGGCGCTCCTGCAGGCCCTGGCGGCGTGCCGCGATCCCTTCACCTGCCCGCACGGCAGACCCACCGTGCTTGAGATGGGCCTCGCGCAGCTCGAACGTCACTTCGGCCGGCGTTAGGAGCCGTGGCGGGTCAACCTGTGGCGGATGGACGACGGGGACCCGTCCTCTGGGCGGTTCGCCCCAGGCCCTGGCGGTCACCCGCAAGAACAGTTTGGGCAGACCGTCTGCCGGAAGGCGGGGCGGGCTGAATCCGCGGCGGGTCAGATCCCCCGTTTCACGGCTTGGGGGAACATGGGCGCCCGCGGCGTTTGGCCGCGGCGCCCCCACCCCGCGGGTCCGGTATGCTGATGCTCCGTTGGGGGGTGGGGCTGTGGCGCGGCCGGCCGCGGTGCTGGCGATCGCGGGCATGACGGCCAGCGGCAAGAGCGAACTCGGGCTCGCGCTGGCCAGGAGCCTTGGCGCAGAGATGATCACCGCCGACTCCGCCCAGGTCTACCGGGGCCTGGACATCGGCACGGACAAGCCCACGCGTGCCGTGCGGGCCCAGGTGGCCCACCACCTGCTGGATGTCCGCGCGCCGGGTGAGACGTTCTCCGTCGCAGACTATGTGTGCCTCGCCGAGACGGCCGTGGTCGGGATCGTGGCCCGAGGCGCCGTGCCGCTCCTGGTGGGCGGGACGGGGCTCTATGTGCGCCAGTTCCTGAACGGACCCCAGCTGGCGCCGGTGCCGCCTCGCCCAGAACTGCGTGCGGAACTGGAGGCCCTGTCCACCGCGGAACTGCACGCCGAACTCGAGCGCCGCGATCCAGAGTCGGCCGGGCGGATCCATCCCCACAATCGGCAGCGTCTGGTGCGGGCCCTGGAGGTCTGCCTGGCCAGCGGCAGGCCGTTCTCCGCTTTCCGTCAGAGTGAACCCCAGAGCCGGCGGCCCCACCTGCTGGTGGTCCTGGACCGGCCGAGCGCGGTCCTGCGTCGCCGCATTGCGGCGCGGGTGGACCGCATGCTCCAGGGGGGACTGGTGTCGGAGGTCCAGGGGCTGCTCGCCGCCGGCGTACCTGCGGAGGCCCAGGCCATGCAGGCCCTGGGCTACCGGCAGACGGTGCGCTGGCTTGAGCACCCGACAAGCCTCGGCGCGTTGCGGGAGGACCTCGTGTCCGCGACATGGGCCTACGCGCGGCGCCAGCGCACCTGGTTCCGGCGAGACACCGGGGCGCTCTGGCTGGACCTGGGGGAGCACCCGGCCGAGGCCGCCCTTGAGCGGGTCCTGAAGGCCTGGGCGGGCACCGTGGGGGGCAGTCCCCCCCAACCCTCGGCGTAGCATGGGAACCGCGGGGGTGGTCGGGTGGCAAGCGCGTCGGGCGGGCTCTCCTCCGTCAGGGCGGCGTCCCCAGGCACGTCCGGGCCTGAGGTTGGCGACCCCGCTCTCCTCGAGGCGGCGCTGGCGGAACTGGACCAGTTGATCGGCCTGGAGCACGTCAAGGGTCTGTTGCGGGAGTTGGTGGCCTTCGCCACGGTGCAGCGCTGGCGGGCCGGCGCGGGACTGCGCGCGGACCGCCTGGTCATGCACATGGTGTTCAGTGGCAATCCCGGTACGGGCAAGACGACGGTGGCCCGGCTGGTGGGCCGCATTCTGCGCGGGGCTGGCCTGCTCGCCCGAGGCCACCTGGTCGAGGTGGAACGCGCGGACCTGGTGGGGGAGTACATCGGCCACACGGCGGCCAAGGCGCGGGAGGTTGTTCAGAAGGCCCAGGGCGGCGTGCTCTTCGTCGACGAGGCCTATTCGCTGGCGCGCGGCGGTGAGCGGGACTTCGGCCGGGAGGCCACCGATGTCCTGGTCAAGGCCATGGAGGATCACCAGGGTTCCTTCGTGCTCATCCTGGCCGGGTACCGGCAGGAAATGGAGGGCTTTCTGCGGACGAATCCTGGGCTGCGCTCCCGGCTGGCGAACCATCTTGAGTTCCCGGATTATGGGCCAGATCAGCTGCTTGCCATCGCCGACCGGATGCTCGGCATCCGGCAGTACCGGTTGACCTCGGCGGCGAGGACCCGCCTGGCCGAAGTTCTGCGTGCCCCCGCCTCCCGGGCGGCACTCGTGCAGGGCAACGCCCGCTTGGTGCGCAACGCGCTGGAGCGGGCCATGCGCAGGCAGGCGGCACGGCTGGTGCGCGGCGCCCGTCCCGGGCCGCCCTCGGCAGGGGCCCTGCTGGATCTGCTGGCGGTGGACCTGGAGGGGCCCCTGCAGGACCTGGCCGCCGTGGGCTCGCGTGGCCTCGACCTTGCGGCCGAGTGGTGGCGGGAGGCGCTGCGTTGAAGAGCGCGCGGGCCCGGGCTCGTCAGGTGCCCGGGCCCGCGGCGGCGTGTGCCGGCGGGTGCTAGAGGGTTGCCAGGGCCTTGCGCACCGCGGCGACGGCCTGGCTCACCGCGGGTGTGGGGTTGTCTGCGTCCGCTTCGTATTCGAGCACGTGGGCGGTCGAAAAGCCCACATCGCGCAGGGCCGCGAGGGCCGCGGTCATGTTCAGGCCGCCGGTGCCGGGCATGACCTCAGTGCGCTCGTCAACAAAGTCCTTGAGGTGC
>JAKAUG010000110.1 GCA_021827805.1 Bacillota bacterium
GACGGTGTTGGATGCCGTCAGGAACGACCCCCACGGGCGGAGCGCGAACAATACGGCAAGAGTCTATGTGCATGGTTGCGTAGACTTTTCGGAGCGGGTGATGGGGTGCAGCAGTGGGAGCACCGGGTGGCGCCCCTCGCCGGGCCGGACGATCTCCGTGCCTGGGGCGAGCAGGGCTGGGAGTTGGTTGCCGTCCGCGAGGGGACGGCCTACCTCAGGCGGCCGGCCCCATCCTTTCGCGAACGTGTTACCGAAGAGCAGCGCCAGGCCGCGCTCGGAGCCGCCGGGGCACCCCCGGTCTCCGGCCCCGGACGGCGGCTTCTGCACCCCGAGGTGCTGCGCGCCTTTGCCCAGGTAGGCCATACCGACCTGGTCACCATCGCCGACCGCGGCTTCCCCGTGCCCCTGGGCATCGAGCGCATCGACTTGGCGCTGACGGATGATCTGCCCACCGTTCTGGATGTTCTGGAGGTCCTGCTGCCCCTGTTTCGGCCGGACCGGCTGGTGCTCACCCTGGAGATGCGCGCGGTCAGCCCCGCTCGGGTGCGCGAGCTTGAGGCCCTTGTGGGGGAACGCAAGCTTGAGTTCGTCTCCCACGAGGCCTTCAAGCGTTTGGCGGGCGAGGTGCGGGCCACCGTGCGTACCGGCGACAGCACTCCATATGCCAACGTGATCTGGGTCGGGTGAGCTGTCAGGTCGCGGCAGGAGCCGGACCGCGGCCCGCAGAACCACCCTCGCATGCGGATCGCCTCATTGGTGCCCAGCGGCACCGAGATCGTGCAGGCCCTGGGGTTGGATGACTGCTTGGTGGGTGTGACCTACGGCTGCCGCGCCCCAGGCCGGCCCGTGCTGGTGCACCCCCGACGGGACAAATCCGGCTGGACCCAGGCCCAGATCGACGCGGCGGGGGCGGCCGAGTCCTCGTCCGGATCGAGCCCCTTCGTGGTTGACGAGGAACTGCTGCAGGAACTCCGGCCGGATCTGGTGCTCACGCAGGACACCTGCGCGGTGTGCGCCCTGCCGGGGGAGGAGGGCTGCCGCGTGGCGCCTGCGGCGGCGGACGTGGTGGTCCTCGACGCCCATACCCTGGAGGACATGTTGGCCACGGTGCAGCAGGTGGCTGATGCCGCGGGTCGGAGCCTGGCGGGGCGCACCCTGGTGGAGCGCCTGCGCGAACGGGTGCTGGCCGTTCGTGAGCGCACCCGGAATCTGCCCGTTCCACGCGTGGTCTGCCTGGAATGGATGGACCCTCCGTGGAGCGCCGGGCACTGGGTTCCCGAGTTGGTGGCCCTGGCCGGCGGCCAGGAGGTGATGGGCGTCGCGGGAATGCCCTCCCGACGACTCGGTTGGGCAGAGGTGCGCGCATCCTCTCCCCAGTGCACCGTGCTGATGCCGTGCAGCCTGGGCCAGGAGCGCACCCTGCACGATGCGGAGCACCTGGACCTGATCGGGCTCGGCGCCGTGTGGGCGGCGGCGGGCGGAAACCTCTTCGCCAAGGCTTCCCCCGGCCTGGTCGACGGCCTGGAGACCCTTGCGGCGCTGCTGCATCCCGAAGGGGCCTCGCAGCCCAGGTATCCCGCCCGTCAACTGCTGCCAGCCGCGCGGTAGCAGGGATGCTCCCCGGTTGGTCGGTCGGAGCAACAACGCGGCGCGGCCCCCGGCCAACCCGGGCGCCTCCGGGCGGGGGCGCCTGAGGAGAGGGCGGTGGCGGGGATGCCGCGCAGCACCGAGGACCTCCTGACCCCGGGCTTGGTGTGTGACGTCGATCGGGTGGAAGCGAACCTGCGGCGCATGCAGCGTTATGCGTCCGAACACCATCTCGCGCTGCGGCCGCACATCAAGACCCACAAGCTGCCGGCCCTGGCCCGCCGACAACTCGAACTGGGTGCCGTGGGGATCACCTGCCAGAAGCTGGGCGAGGCCGAGGTCATGGCCGACGCCGGCTGTGCGGACATCCTCGTCTCCTATGAGGTGTTGGGGGAGCGCAACCTGTGGCGCCTGGGGGCCCTGGCGCGCCGGGTGCGCGTCACCACCGTGGCGGACAGCCCCGAGGTGCTGGCGGGCCTGGCCTGGGCGGCGGGCCGCGCTGGGGTGTGCATTCCGGTGCTCATCGACCTGGACACGGGCTACCACCGTTCCGGGGTGGCCACCCCGGCCCACGCCCTGGCCCTGGCCCAGCAGGTGGCGGCAACGCCCGGGCTGGAGCTGGCCGGGCTGTTCACCTATCCCACCCTCCCCGAGACGGGGCCGCGGCTGCGGGAGACCCTCCAGGGACTGGCAGGCTGCGGGTTGCGGGCCGTCGTCGTGAGCTCGGGGGGAACGCCGGGGGCGCTCGACACGCACCTGGTGCCCGAGGTCACCGAGCTGCGGGTGGGCACATACGTATACAACGACCGCACCATGGTCCACCGCGGGGCGGCCGCTCCCGAGGATGTGGCCGTGACGGTGCTCTCGACGGTGATCTCCGCCCAGGAGCCAGAACGCGTCATTCTGGATGCTGGCAGCAAGGCGCTCTCCAGCGACCTCGTGCAGCATGATCTCGGCCTGGGCTACGGCGAGGTGCTGGGCCACCCGCGGGCGGTCATCCGCCGGCTCTATGAGGAGCATGCCGTGGTGGACATGACCGGCTGCGGCTCCCTGCCCAGGGTGGGGACGCGGCTGGCCCTGGTGCCGAACCACGTCTGTGCCGCGGTGAACCTGCATGACGAGATCGCCATGGTGCGCGGCACCGAGGTGTTGGAGATCCTGCCGGTGGCGGCGCGCGGCCGCAGCCGGTGAGCATGGGAGGGCGTCCGGTGGAACTCGAGCGGCGGACGTTTGCGGTGCGGGGGCGGACGGTGACCCATTCCTTCCTGCGCTTCCCCGGCGTGGTCGTCATCCTGGCCGAGGACGGCGCGGGGCGCGTGCTCTTCGTGCGCCAGTACCGGGCCGCCCTGGACCGGCGCATCCTGGAGCTGCCCGCCGGCCGGCTGGAACCCGGGGAGGAGCCGGAGGCCGGCGCCAGGCGTGAGCTCGAGGAGGAGACCGGCTTCGCCCCAGAGACCCTGCGCCCGCTGCTCTCCTTCTGGCCCGCCCCCGGATACAGCACCGAGCGCATCTGGGCCTTTCTGGCCGACGAACTGCGTCCCACGGCCACGCACTTCGACGCGGGGGAGGACATCGAGCTCGTGCCGCTGACCCGCCAGGGGTGGCACGCCGCCATGGCGAGCGGCGAGCTGGCGGACGGCAAGTCCCTGCTCACGCTGCTGGCCTGGGAGGGCGGATGGCGGAGATCGGTGCCGCCGTTGCCCTGACCCAGTGGGGCCCCCTCCAGTCCTGGCGATCGCGGGCGCCCGACGAGCCGAGACAGCCCTTGCTGAACGCGCCGCTAGAGCTCGCCGACGAGGCGGCGAAAGCCCTCCTCCTGCCGAACATCCGCCCACGTCGGCTCCTGGCGCGCCGCGATGCGCAGCCCGGGGGACAGTTGCAGGGCCTGCTCGAGAGCCTGGTAGGCCGCGGCGGGTCGTCCCGCCAGATAGAGGGCGCGGGCCTCGTCGTAATGGGCCCTCGGCTCCCGCGCGTCCAGTTCCAACGCCTCGCGGCAGGAGGCGAGGGCCTCACGCAGGAGTTGCGCCCTCCTGTCTCCGCTCGCGCCAAGCGCCGCGGCCAGCAGGGCCTCGCGTTCGGCGCGCAGAACCTTGCGGTCCTCGGGCGCCAAGCGGCGGGCGGCGCGTGCGTCCTGCAGGGCCTGGTCGCCCTGCCCCAGAGCCAGTTCGGCGCGCGCGCGCAACGCCAGAGCCCGCGGACCCTGCGACACCAGTTCCAGGACGCGCTGCGCGTCCTCCCGTGCCGCCGCGAAACGGGCAGGTGCCTGCCCGTCTGGGGCGAGCTCGCCCAGGGCAAGTTGCGTCTCGCCGCGGGCCAACAGCCGCTCGGGATCGTGGGGGTCGTCGTCCACCGCCTGCTCGCAACCCTCCAGTGCCTCGGTCAAGAGTTCCCGTGCCTGCTCCAGGTCCCCGCCCTGGGCCAGGGCTACGCCCCAGGCCATCCGCGCCCTGGCGTAGGTGGCCTGAACGTCCTCGCG
>JAKAUG010000308.1 GCA_021827805.1 Bacillota bacterium
TCCACGATGGGGCAGCGTCCCGCGCCGATGTGTTCGTGATACCACATCCAGGCCTCGGGGTTGATCGGTTCCCCGACACTGCCCAACAGGCGCAGGCTGGAGAGGTTCCGCGCCGCCGGGTGCTGCGGCCCCCAGCGCATGAAGGTCCGGATCGTCGTGGGCGCCGTATAATACACGTTGACGCCCATCTCCTCCACAATGCGCCAGTGGCGGTCGCGCGCCGGATAATCCGGTGTGCCCTCGTAGATCACGGTGGTGGCGCCGTTGGCGAGCGGACCGTAGACGATGTAGGAATGCCCGGTGACCCAGCCGATGTCCGCGGCGCACCAGTAGACATCCTGATCCTTTATGTCGAAGATCAGGCGGTGCGTGGTGCTCACGCCCACCAGGTAGCCCGCCGTTGTGTGCACGATCCCCTTCGGCTTGCCCGTGGTCCCGGAGGTGTAGAGGATGTAAAGCATATCCTCCGCGTCCATGGGTTCGCAGGGGCAGTCGGCGGAGGCCTCCGCCATGGCCTGGTGCCAGTCGACGCCCATCCCCTGCGGCAACTCCGCCTGCAGGGCGGGCCCCCCGATATGGCGCAGCACCAGGACGTGCTCCACGGAGGGCACGCTCCTGACGGCCTCGGCCGCGTTCTGCAACAGCGGCACGACGTTGCCCCGCCGGTGCGCGCCGTCCTGGGTGACGAGGAGTCTGCACTGGGCATCCCGCATCCGCTCGGCCAGCGCCTCGGCCGAGAAGCCGCCGAAGACCACCGTGTGCGGCGCCCCAAGACGCGCGCACGCCAGCATGGCGACCGCGGCCTCCGGGACCATGCCCATGTAGATGGCGACCCGGTCCCCGCGGCCCACCCCGAGGGATTTCAGCACATTGGCCGCGCGGGCCACCTCGCGCTGCAGTTGCTGGTAGGTAAGGGTACGCGTCTCCCCGGACTCGGCGACCCAGATGATCGCCGCCTTGTTGCGGCGCGGGCCATCACAGTGTCGGTCCACGCAGTTGTCCGCCACATTTAGGCGGCCGCCCGCAAACCAGCGCACGTCTGGCCCCTCACCCTCCAGGACGTGGTCAAACGGCCGCATCCAGCGCAGCCGGTCCGCCTCCTCGGCCCAAAAGGCCTGGGGGTCCCGCTCCGCGCGCGCGTAGATTCCCATGTCCGCCGCGTTGGCCGAGGCCACAAAGGCCTCGCTCGGCGCAAACACCCGCTCCTCGCGCAGAAGGGCATCCAGCCGTTCCTCGCCCGCCGCATCCGCCACGCTTCCGCCTCCCCTGCCCAGCCGCAGCCTCTCCGGGACGTACCAGGCTACTTCGAAAGTCCTGGGGCCGCTCCTGCCACATGGCGCACCACCCGGACGGTTGGACCGGTCAGGGGCACCGTTGGGAGCTCCGCGGGTCGCACCCAGCGGAGGGGACCGCCGCCCCTTGCCAGAAAGGGCCGAACGTCCCACACGAGGTGCGTGAAGGTGTGGCGGAAGGGCGGCAACTCCGTCAGCCCCTCGGCCCACACGTCGTGGGTGGCCAACGCGGCCGCCGGATCCGCACCGTCGGCGGAGGGGAACTCCCAAAGACCCGCGAGCAGACCCCGCGGCGGACGCCGCACAAGGCCCCAGCGGAGCTCCTCGTCCCGGACCGCCACAAGGCACCGCAGCACCACGGGCCGGACCGCGCGCGCCACGCGGGCCGGCACCAGCTCCTGGGTTCCCGCGCGGTTGGCCCGGCACACATCCGTGAGGGGGCAGGTTGGGCAGCGCGGGCGCCGCGCCGTGCAGATTGTGGCACCCAGGTCCATGAGGGCCTCGTTCCATTCCCGGGCCCGCCCGGGGGGCACGAGCGCTGCCGCCACCCGTTCGTCGATGGCCAGCACGTTCGCCACGCGGGCCAGCACCCGCCGCACGTTGGCGTCCAGCGCGGCCTCATCCCGCTCAAACGCGAAGGCGCCCACCGCGGCGGCCACATAGGGACCGACCCCAGGAAGGGCCCGCAGGGCCTGAGGATCTCTGGGCACCATCCCGGCATGCTGTGCCACGATGCGCCGGGCAGCCTCATGCAGGCGACGCGCGCGTGCGTAGTAGCCGAGGCCCTGCCAGTGCGCCAGGACCTCCTCTGGACTGGCCTCGGCCAGAGCGACCACGTCAGGAAATCGACGCACAAAGCGGCGGTAATACGATTCCACGACGTTGGAGCGCGTCTGCTGCAGCATGAACTCGGCCACCAGCACACGGTAGGGGCTCCGGTCCTCGCGGAAGGCGAGGGGCCGGCGCGCCCCCGCAAACCACGCCAGCAGGGGCGCGTTGAGGCCGCTCAGACCCTCGGGATCCAAGGTTCCTCGCCGCCTCCCGTGGCCAGGGTCAGGCGGCGCGCCAGCAGGAACAGAAGGTCCGAGAGCCGGTTGAGGTACGCGATCACGTGAGGATTCACGGGCTCCACCTGCGCCAGCGCGACCACCCGGCGTTCGGCCCGGCGCGTCACGGTGCGGGCGATGTGCAGCGCGGCTCCGGCAGGGGTCCCGGAGGGGAGCAGAAAATGCCGCAGCGCCGGCAGCTCCGCCTCGAGTTTGTCGATCTCCCGCTCCAGGGTCTGCACCGCCTCAGGCCCCACGCGCGGCAGGGCTGGAGATCTTGGCCCCTCGGGCGAGGCGAGATCCGCCCCGAGGTGCAGGAGCTCGGACTGCACGGACGCGAGCAGCTCAAGGACCTCCGGGAGCATCTCCGGCTGGGCGCGGCACCAGCCCAATACGGAGTTGGCCTCGTCCACGGTACCGTACGCCTCCACCCGGAGGTCGTCCTTGCGCACACGCTGGCCGCCCCAGAGTCCCGTCTCTCCCCCATCACCCTCGCGCGTGTAGATGTGCATCGGCCGCCCGGCCTCGGGCCGGGACTTCCCCCTTTCGCCTCGCCGCCTTGCGCGGAGGACACCGCCCGTTCCTGGACGGGCGCCGTTCCCTTCCCCGTGCGCCGCGGGCCACCTGCCCGTCAGCTTGCCACTGGGCGTGGGCACTTCTATACTCCCCAGTAGCATGACGAGGCAAGACTGCCTCGGTCGGGAGGTGGCGGCATGATCACCCTGACCCCCAAGGCCGCCGGTAAGGTCAAGGATCTGCTGGCGGAGAAGAACCGGGATGATCTGGCGCTCCGCATCTTCGTCAGCCCGGGAGGCTGCAGGGGCTTCAGCTATGGCATGGCCTGGGATTCTCCCGCTGAGGACGACACCGTGGTCGAGCTGGGGGGCGTGCGCGTCTGCCTGGATCCCATGAGTTCCGTCTACCTTGAGGGTGCCGAGGTGGATTTCACCGAGGCCCTGATGGGCGGAGGCTTCACGATCCAGAACCCCAACGCCGCATCGACCTGCGGCTGCGGTCAGTCGTTCCAGAGCAAGGACGGGGAGGGCTCTCCCCACTCCTGCAGCTGCGGGCACTGACGGCCCGCTGAGCCTTTGGAGTGCCTGCGCATGTGGGGGGGCCGATCGGCTCCCCCACTGTGTTGCGGCGCCTCGCCCGCCACCAGGAGCCAGGATTGCGGCCTCATGCGCCGGAGGCGCATCGCCTCCCCGGCTGTCGCTGGCTTCGCCCTCTCCGAGGAGGTGGCCGCCAAGCGCCCTTCCCGCGTACCGCACCGTTCAGGACACCCGGGTCCCCTGCGCCCCCGACCGGCCCGTGTGGAACCATCTTGAGGTCCGGTTGTTCTGCGCACACAGGCATCATAAGATGGGATGGGGGCAGTAGGACGACTGGTGTCGCCCTCGGTCTTCAAAACCGATGGGGGGCGCGTGCGTCCCCGGTGGGTTCGATTCCCACATGCTCCCGCCAACACCTACAGCAGCAAGCGAAAGCTGCTGGCGCTCAACGAGCGGTACGGAGGGCAGGACCGTCGCGGGGTGGGCTTTGTACCATATTTGTACCATATGCAAACGAGGATCAGCGAGGAGAAGGCGGGGCTAGTCGGGACACAACAGCATCGAAACGCTCGGCTTCCTCTTGCTGCGCCTTGGCACGGATGTGGCGTCCGTAGGTATCGACCATGTACCCCGCGCTACTGTGCCCAACTTGCC
>JAKAUG010000245.1 GCA_021827805.1 Bacillota bacterium
CACCCCAAGTCCGCCGACTCGTCGGGTTGGCCTGTCGCGCTGCCCTTGTCGATGTGCCATACACTTTCCGGCCATGACGGCAGCCCCGGCACTTTGCGTCCACGACGCCCACCGCCATCCCAGTCTGGCGTCAGGCCGATGCGGCTTGCAGGCGCGCGAACAATGCGTGGAGATGGTTGCGGTGGAGTTTCGCACTTCTTGGGGCCAGCTGATCGAGGGGCCGGAAGAGGAGACCAACGGAGTGTATGTTCCCCTGAACTTCCCAGGTGAGGCTTTGTATATAGCGTTGCGGCATGGGCACACCGCAGCCCTTGCCCCGGATGATGTCCGTGCGCTACCGCGGCCGCGACTTCACGCTCGAGGACCTCATCGCGATCCGCGCGATCAGTGCTGCGCAGCCGCACCGCGCCGCCATCGCCTGGGCCGTGAGCCAGCACCTGGGCTGGTCCAAGCCCTACGGCGGGCTCACGGCCGCCTCGTGCGCCTTGGCCCTGTGGCGCATGCACGCCGACGGCTGGATCGACCTGGCGCCGCCTGTGCATCCCGCCCCTCCCGAGCCCAAGGCACCACCCTTCACGGCCGCATCCGATCCCCAGTTGCGGATCGAGGGTCTGCGCGGAGATCTCTCGAACTCCGTCCGGTCTGGCAACCTGCTCAGTCGCGCCTGTTGGGGCCGGGCTACCTGCGAGGGCAGAATACTCTGATCGCCATGAGCAAGGGCGGACCCTCTCGCCAGGACGGCGGATGCGGGTCTATCCTCACGGAGAAGCGGCGGGCTCTCTCCCGTTGCGCGGCGGGACCCGCAGCGCGGGAGAACAGAGGGAACGCGCGGGCTCCGCTCGGGTCGCGCGGCGATGGGGGGCGAGGGGACGTGTCCCTGCGGTTGGAGGGTGTGCGCAAACGGTTCGGAGCCACGGTGGCCCTGGACGGGCTCGACCTTGAGGTGCCGGCGGGCGCCTCCTACGGCCTGATCGGCCCCAACGGCGCGGGCAAGACCACGACCATGCGGCTGATCCTGTCCATCCTCGCACCCGACGCCGGGACCATCGCCTGGCGCGGGCAGCCGCTGCGTGCCTGGTCGCGCAAGACCTTCGGCTACCTGCCCGAGGAACGCGGTCTGTACCCGCGCATGGTCGTCCGGGAGCAGATGGCGTTCTTCGGCGAGCTACGGGGCCTGCGCGCCGACGAGGCCCGGCGCTGCGCCGACCGCTGGATCGAGCGGTTGGCCCTGGGCCCGCACGCCGCCAAGAAGGCGTCCGAACTGAGCAAGGGCAACGGGCAGAAGGTGCAACTGGCCATCACCCTCCTGGCGGAACCGGACCTGGTGGTCCTGGACGAGCCGTTCTCGGGCTTGGACCCCGTCAACGTGCGCCTGATGAAGGACGTGATCCGCGAGTGCCTGGCCGCCGGCGGCACGCTGATCTTCTCCAGCCACAGCATGGAGCACGTGGAGGAACTCTGCCGCGGCGTCTGTCTGATCCACGGGGGCCTCGCGCTGCGGGCGGGTAGCGTCGACGCGGTGCGCGCGGAGGGCGGGCGGCGCATGCTTCGGGTCGGGTTCGTCGGCGACCCGCCTGAGGCCTACGCACGCCTGAGGTCGCTGCTGGACGGCGCACCGGGCGGATCGGCCACGGCGCCCCGGCCCGCCACGGACGAGGGGGCAGGGTTGGGCGCCGCGGGGTCTGCCGCAACGGACCGGACGCCGAAGGACGGCCCTGAGTCCGGCATCGGTCACGCCCGGGAGTACGCGCTGCCGGCGGGCTGGGACGAGGGTGCCGCGTTGGATGCCGTGCGCGCCGCCGGCCCGGTGCGCCTCTTCGCCGTTGCGCCGCCGACCCTGGAGCAGGTGTACGTCGATTTGGTCGGCCCGACCGCGCACCAGCCACCACCGACACGGGACGACGAAGGGCCGTCGCGCCGCTTCCTGTGGGGACGGCGGGCAGGACGGGACAGGAGGGCTGGGGCGTGAGGGAATTCGCCGTGCTGTGGCGCCGCGAGTTGCGAGAGATGCTGCGGTCGCGCGCGTTCATCGCCACGCTGACCATCGGCGTACTCCTGATGGTGGCGCTGTCGCTCTTGCCCTCCGCCCTCTCCTACCTGCGGCGCGCCAGCACCACGACGGTGGCGGTGGCCGACCCCACGGGATGGATCGAGCCCGCCCTGGCGGCGACGCTGGCCCACACGGGCGCGCCGGTGCGGCTTGTTCCGCTCGCCACGAACGCGGCCTCCGCCCAGTACCTTGACGGCCTGTTGCGGACCCATCGCATCCAGGCCTACCTGCTCGTGCGGCCCGGTCCGGACGGCGCCTCGGACGCATCGTTCACGCTCGGGACGCGGACGGCCTCGCCCCAGACGGCCCTCACGTTGAAGGCGGCCCTGCAGCAGGCGCTCGTGCCGCTCCGTTTGCGCCAGGCCGGGATCGACCCGGGCGCGGTCGCCCCGGCATTCGTTCCTCCCGCGTTCACCGTGCGCGTGCTGGGCGGTGGGGCCACGGCACGCTCGCCCACCGTCGCGACGGCCATGGTCTACTTCCTGATCGTCTTCCTCTTCATCTCCATCCTGATGAACGCCCAGATGATGCTGATGGGCGTGACCACGGAGAAGACCTCCCGCGTCAGCGAGGTTCTGCTCGTGACCACCACGCCGGAGCGCCTGCTGGCAGGCAAGGTGGCGGGTGTGGGCACGGCTGGCCTGATACAGGTTGGAGCGCTCGCCTGTGCTGGTGGGGTGATGTACGCGGCTGATCCGGGCCTGCGCCACCTGGCCACGGGCGCGGGGCTGCAGCTGGGGCAGTTACCCTTCTTCAGCCTGCCGCTGTTCGTCGCGTTCTTCGTCGTTGGCTTCTTCGAATACGGCGCGCTCTACGCGGCGCTTGGGGCCGCGGCCGGCCGGCCCGAGGAAGCCGCGTCGGCCAGCGCCCTGCCGAGCCTGGTGATGGTGGTGGCGTACGGCCTGGCCATCCTCGGCCTCGCCATCCCGGACTCCCGGCTCATCGCGGTGGCTTCGTTCGTCCCGCCGCTGACGCCCTGGCTGATGTTCGAGCGGCTGGTGTTGACCCACGTGCCCTGGTGGCAGTGGGCGCTGGCTCTTCTGCTCTGCGTTGGCTGCATCGCGGTCGTGCTGCGCTGGTCGGCGGCCATCTACCGGCGCAACCTGTTGCGCGATGGCGCCTTCTCGTGGTCGGCCGTGTTCGGCCGGGGGTGAAGGCCGGCGGGTGGGCACTCCGCCGGCCAACGATCGACAAAGCGATCCACCTACTCCTGGGGAACCGGCGCGCAACGGGGCCCCGGACGGCCCGCTGGCCGGCAGGCCCCGCTCCCGGCCCTCGAACGTCTTCCGCCCAGCGGCACCCGCGGGGCGGAGAGGGGCTTGGCGAGCCGCGCGACATTGTCACACCGTATCGACACGCCAGGACGCCCGCAGAGCCCCGATCCACGCGGCCCGGGCTCCCGCTCGCTTGGCGCCGCCGGGGTCCGGAGCCACTCCTTCGGCTTCGGGGCCTTGTGGTGAGGGGTGCCTCAATCCGGGCGGCAGACCATCGGGAGCTGTTGGAGGATGGCGGGCTTGGGCGAGGGAGCCCCCCGCCGGGCCGTGATCGGCCAGCACTGGGGCCCGGCTGCTGCACGCAGGCCAGTACCGGCTGACGGCCACGACCGCACGATGCTCACCGCGAAACCCCTCGGCCGCCTGTCGGAGGCCTGGTCCCTATCCCTCCGAGCAAGGGCTCGCTATGGCGACTCTGCGCAAGTCTACGCATCTCTGCCACGTGCAGGTCTCTGGGGGTTTTTCGCTCTCCGCGCATCCGGCTCGTCTCCGGGCCGCCCGTGGTCGGTGCCTGATGCGCTGGAGCCCCGCCGCTAGCGGTACATGCCTGGAGGCACGATTCCTTACGGCGATGGGGCTTGCGCCCATTTGGGACCACCGTCTCAGACGCTGGCGTCTCGGCTTGGCCGATGCGGCAAGTGGCTCTCGGGCGCGGCTTGCTGGTATGCCTTATCGAGCGGAATCTGGCCCCTTGGTGGTGGCGCGTACG
>JAKAUG010000357.1 GCA_021827805.1 Bacillota bacterium
GTGGCGTGCCGGTGCAGGGTGTCCCGGATGGTGGCATCGAGGTCTTCGGGAACCGGGTTGGTGGCGGCGCTGAGGTGGTAGCACGGGAGCCCGACCTGCCGGGCGATGCCCAGGGCAGGGGCAGTGCTGTTGTTGGAGATGACCACGCTGGCTTCGGCTCTGATCACCCCCGTCCGGATGGCGTCCAGGGAGGCACGCATGCCCGAGCCACCATGGCTGGCGAGGAACCCCACGCGCAGCACAGACCACCCTCCGTCCTTGGTCCAGAGCGGCAGCCGTGGCGAAGCGGTTCAGCCCCCGAGGTATTCGGGCTGCAGCCGGTGCTCCACGGCGCCGCCGTTGACGTTGCTGACCGTGTAGGCGCCTGCGTCCGGGCGGGAAGAGACAACCTTGGCGAGTTCGGAATCCATGTAATGGAGCGCGACGCCGTCGTCCGCGGCGATTCCCTCCCGCAACCTGCCTTCGGCAATGAGCAATTGATAGGCGTCCCGCCTTCCGGGCTCATCGCTGTAGTGCGGGCAGTGGCTGCCGGGGACGATGCCCAGACCGGTGATCGGCGACCAGCCCGGTCCGAACGAGTCGCTCAGACCCTGCTCAAACCAGCAGATGGAGCCGGCGCTCAAGCCCGCCAGGACGATCCCCTCATGCCACGCCCGCCGCAGGATGTCATCCAGCCCCCACTCCCGCCAGAGCACGAGGAGGTTCCGTGTGTTGCCGCCTCCCACGTAGATGACATCCTGCTCCAGGACGAAGCTGGCAAGGTCCGCGAACGAAGGCTTGAACAGCGAGAGGTGCGAGGTCACGCAGGGGTGAGCGCGGAAGTGTTCGTAGAAGCGTCCGACGTAGCCGTCCGAGTCCCCGCTCGCCGTGGGTACAAAGCACACCCTGGGCAGGTCCCGGCGCGCCTGCGCCAAGACGTATCGGTCAAGCAGGGGGTTGTTCGGTTCCATGGAGAAGCCGCCGCCGCCCAGCGCGATGACCTGACGCAACATGCCCTGCCTCCAGTAGTGGACGGACTCAGCTGGCATCCCGAGGACCTGTGCCATGTGGGTGGAGATTCGCCCTCCCTCCCCCTCCTCTTTCCACCCGAGGGGGGGTGGCGCATCCATGCATGCAGACGGGGCGACGGTGGCTCGCCCAACGCGCAACCAGCCGAGGCTCTGCCGAGTTCTCGTCAGGGGCTTTCATCCCTGGCGCAGACGGTCGATAACCGGAGCGACAGCATCGTCCTGACGGCGACGACAGGGAGGGATCCCGGTGTGGGAGCAGCTTGACCCGGCGTGGCGCGCCGCGATCGAGGAGGCATGGGCGGCATACGGTGCCGGCTCGCACCCGATCGGTGCCGCCCTCACCGACGGGAACGGACGTGTGCTTGCCCGGGGACGCAACCACGTCTTCGACGCGGAGCCCGGCGGTCTGATCCGGCGCAATCCGCTGGCGCACGCGGAGATGAACGCCCTGCTGGCTCTGGACTACCACGACGTGGACCCGCACCAGTGCGTGCTGTACACCACCACCGAACCCTGCCCCCTGTGCATGGGAGCGCTGTACATGTCCGGCGTACGCAGCCTGCACTATGCCGCTCGCGACACCTGGTGCGGCAGCACGAACCTCCTCGGGGTCACGCCCTATCTCGCCCGCAAGCCAGTGCGTGTGTCCGGTCCACTGCCTGGCGTGGAGGACCTGGTGGTCGTACTCCGTATCGCGTTCCACCTGCGGCAGGACGCGAACCGCGCCACAGAGGTCGTGGAGGCGAGCCGGGCGGTCTCGGCTTCCGCGGTGGCGCTGGGGGAGAAGCTCGCCCGCACCGGCGAGCTGCGGTCGCTTGCGTTGGGCGGGGTGTCGGCGGCAGAGATGGTTGGTTGCCTGAGCCGAAGCCTCACCCAGCGCTGAGCGTCCGGGGAAGGGCGACCGAGGTGCGCGCTTCGGGCCATGCCGGCCCCTTGTTTCGGTCGGCGCCGGCCGCCCATTTCCGCGCGGCCGGCCGGAGTCGGAGCCATTGGGACACAAGGCAAGGGATAGCATCGGCAGTGAGAGGGGCAAGGGCGGCCGGCATGGCCGAAATACGCAACGTCCGGGCAGAGCCGCGCCCGCAGTCCTGCACGCCCGTATCCGGACGGACCTCCGAACGGGGTCCGTGATCCATTTGCGCTCACGCCTCTGGCCAGATGACTGACGCCTGTTCTGGACGCTCCAGGAGCCCCGCCGGGAGGGACCTTGGACTCACCACCAGGACCGTTGCCGTCCAACTGAGGCTGGCGAACAGGAGGTCGTCCGCCTCTTCCCAGGACCGTCCCCCAGGCGCTCTGGGGTCGGGGGAGGGGTCGACGACGAGCAGGCGGGAGAGGACCCCCGCCCCACCTTCCCAGCCCGCGACGATCACCACATGACCGTACGGCATGCCGTGTACGTCGTCCTTGGTGCCTGCCGCATACCGGTCCCCATAGAAGAACGAGCCCCACAGCGGCACGATCAGCGGTGCCCCGGCGTCCAGCACCGCTGCGATCAACGACCGGCTCGGAGCCCGGAGCATCACCTCACCTCCAGCGTTCAGGAAGTCTGCCGCCGCCTGGTGGGTGGCGGCGAAGAACCACGGAAAGCCCTCGCCCCGTCCCGATGCGACCTCTTCGCGCACCCAGTCCGCCCGCTGCCGGAAGCGACCATGCCACTCAGGCGGCGGCATGGCCTTCCACGCCGGGTCGTACAGCCAAGGGTCCGCCGTGAAGACATAGGCGTGCAAGCCGCGGCGCAGGGCGGCGATGCCGTGCAGGTACTCCCAATCTGTGAACTTTTGGGGCGACGCGGTCTCCCGGATCAACGCGTCCATGTCCGCGGACATGCCAAAGTGCCCCAGCGCCATGGCAAGGCAGGCGGGTTCGCATTCTCGGGGGCGCTGCACAACCCGGGGCACGTGCAGTTCCATGCCAGCCCTCACACAGGGCGTTCCTTCGAGGACGCCGGCACTCGCTTCGCGCCTGTGGGGCATCCTTCCTGGCGCCGCCGTTGCGATCAGCGCGCGGGAAAGCCTGGCTGGCTACCGTCCGGCGGTGGAGCCAGAGAGTCCAGCATGGGCGCGACGGGCACTCGGATGCAAGGGGGGTACCTGACCCAGGGCCTTGTGTCGCGGCGGGCGTTGAACCGCCGAAGTCCTCAGGGTGGAGAACGGGCAGGTGGCTTCCAGAAACGAGCGAAAGTGCCCCTGTTCAAGCAGCGTGAGCAGCTCCGCCAGTCCACGCTCCGCCCCGGCAGCCTCAGCGGCGTCGATCCAGCCGGAGTTGCAGGCATGCGTCAGGGACTCGCGATCCCGGACGCAGTGCCGGACCCCGTCTCTGCCGACGAGCACATCCAGTTCCAGATCCATGTTGTAGGCGTCGCCCTTCACGAGGGCGTGGGGTGTGCTGATGTCGCAGTTGAACGCCCACCGGATGGGACCGTCCTCCTCCACCAGATCGCCACGAGGCGAAAAGCTGCAATTCACATCAAACCAGTGTTCTGACCACGAGTAGTGCCGCAGGACCAAGTCCGGACGGACGCGCACATCGTACACCAGCGCTACGGCGTCCAAGCGTTGGATTGCCTCACGGGGAACGGCAAACACGCGGACATCATTCGGGGGGTGGAAATTATGGAACAACAGATCGCGCATGTGCACGTCCTCCAGCGCCACATCGCGGGGCTGATCGTCCCGTCGCTCCGGAGCGGACGCTCGGACCCAGGACGGTTCAGCACCAGCTGCCCTGCAGCCTCCGCAGGAGCACGATCTGCCCGATGTGGTAGGCGTCGTGCATCACGGTGCCGCTGATCATGGTCACGGCAGGGGTGCGGCGGCTGTTCAGCGGGCGGTCCAGTTCCGCGTCGGTCTGCGGGGCAAGGGCGGCATGCAGCCCACCATAGGCATCCCGCAGCCCCTGCACCGCCCGTGCCCACCCCTCGTCGTCGGCAGGATCCCCGGGACTGCCGAACGTGGCGTCGTTGTCGATTGCCCTGCCCGTGGGCGGGTCCCCCGCCAAGCGC
>JAKAUG010000153.1 GCA_021827805.1 Bacillota bacterium
CCAGGGATCGCGGCGGTGCTGCCGGAGCGGTTGCCGCGCATGCGCCGATTGATCGGCGCCGAGGCACTGCCGGTGCTGACCGAGCGATTGGCGGCGAGGGTGGCCTGCACGGAGGCGGCGCTGACGCATGAGCGATCGGGGGAGGCGGCGGATGGGCCGCAACGGCGCCCGCGGGATCAGTGCCCCTGGTTGCAATCTTCGCCGGCGGCCCCCTACAGATCGAGACGCGGGTCGCCGCGATCTGGGTTCTGCGGTGCGGCGGCACCCTCCGGCCTCCCTGACCAAGCGCCTCGTGCGCCAACGTTGGCTTATTCGACCCGCTCTGGCGGTTGCGACGGCCTCGGCCGACCCACCGCCGGCTATGATGCGTCGTGTCGGGTTTCTGCTTCGGGCCCGGCGACAGGGATCCGTGCCGAACCGCCCGGGGGGACAGTCCCTGCCGCAGCCCGAAGCGCGCGCACACCCGCAGGCGGACGGCACCCGCATCGACGGCGCAACTCGCGGCTAGTCGAACGATGCCAGCCCAAGACCACACTGGTCCGAAACCAGGGGGACGTGCAAAATGTTGTTGTTGATCGCGGTGATTCTGATCGTACTCTGGCTATTCGGATTCCTGGCCTTCCACATGGGTCCTTTGGTCGACATTCTCCTCGTCGGCGCGGTTGTGGTGGTCATCTGGCACTTCATCGGCCGCGGCGTGCGTCGGCTCTGACGGCCGCGAGCCGCGGATGGACTCCGGGAGCACCATCCCCCGGGCTTGGCCAACCCTACCTGCCACAATAGGCTGAGACACGGGAGAGCGATCCGATGTAAGCGTTCAGGGGTAGGATTCAGGGACCGGCCGGAAGGGTCCGTCCCGGGATGCGGCGGAGTAGGGTGGCCCGGCCTGGACGTGCTATTGGCCTCGCGCAAAGGGACCGAACAGGGACGCCATTGACCGCGATGTTTGAGACGCCCAGGCGGCGCCAGAGGCTCCACTGCCAGTGGCCGCCTGTGGATCTCAGTGATCGCGACGATGTGGATCAAGAACAGCCAAAGCCAGCACAACCAAGGGCTTGGGCTGCTCTTGCCTGGGCAGGCCGCGCCAACGCAGGCGCACGGCATCAGGCCACGCGCAGGCGGGTCGGGGATGGAGTGCGGGGGTGGTGCCGCGGGGCGCGTGCCCGCAGGGCGGCTACGGGGATGCGGCCCGGGGTAGGAGCAGGCGGCCGATGTTGCTGCCCAGACCTCGCCGGGAAGCGGAGGCTCCGCGCGGCCGGCACGGCGGGCTGGCGTCCGGGGACGCCGTCATCGCGACTGCGGGGGGATGTCGGAGCAGGTGGTCAGCGCCGGGTCGGGGGGCGCGGGGTGATCGGCCGCGGGGACCGAGTCGCCATTGGCCGGGGCCGCCGACCGCGGCCGATCGGGCGCAGGTCCTGCAGCTGGGGGCGGCGATGCGGGCGGGGCGCCGTCTGGCGTCGGCGGGCTGGACCGGTTCAGGCCGGGGTTTGGCGCCCCGGTCGCGCAGACGGGTGCAATGGTGGTCAGAGTGGGCTCCGGTCGGGCCGTTGTTGGGCGGAGGTTTACGGCGGCCGTCGCCGCCGGCCCTGGCGCCGTCTCCCCTGACCCGTCGGGAGCAGAGATGGGGCCGGGGTGCCCGCGCGCAAGGCCTGGGGCGCTGCGATGAGGTAGGGCAGCGGCGATCGTCCCTGCTGACGGCAGGTGTCGGTGACCGCGAGCATGCGCTCGACGAACGCGGCGCCCTCGGCACTATGGGTCCCGATGCTCTTCTTCCGGCACGGCACGCCGTTGCGTATCCAACACTCGATCCAATCGTCTCACCGCAGGGTGGCCCTGTCCAGGTTCACTTGGACCGAACTCAGCGCCATGTGGGCCCTTGACACGCGGCGCCGCGCCCATCTACGCTTCGCGAGGAATCGCGCCTCCTGACAAGTCATCCCTCCGAAATTCACGAGATATCTCCGGCTGACGCGGGGAATGTAAGCTCCAGGGCCGGATATGGTGTGCACATCGGCGCGGCGGTGGCCGCCCTGCCGCACCGGCGGGGGGAGGGAGGCGGCCGTGAGCAACCTCGGGCTCACCCGGGCCCTGTTTGGCATGTCGCTGGGCTTCCACATCGTCTTTGCGACCTTGGGCGTCGGCCTGCCGCTGATGATCGCGCTGGCGGAGATCCTGGCCCTGTGGCGGCACGACCCCCTGTACCGGCTGATGGCGCGGCGCTGGGCAGCCTTCTTCTCCGTCTTCCTCGGGGCCAGCGTGGCCAGTGGCACCATCGTCGCCGTCCAGCTGCAGCTCCTCTGGCCGGCGTTCATGCGCTTGGCCGGTCAGATCATCGCCCTGCCGTTCGCCATCGAAGTGTTCGCCTTCTTCGTCGAGGCGGTGTTCACGGCCATCTACCTCTACGCCGGGGACCGGATCCGCCCTGGCCTCCGCATCCTCAGCGCGCTGCTCGTCGCCGTCGGCGCTGGCGCCTCGGCACTGCTGATCACGGACGTCAACGCCTTCATGAACACCCCCACGGGGTTCCGGCTGCAGAACGGACGGCTGACCGATGTCCACCCCTGGCAGGCGATGCTCAGCCCGGCCATGCCCACCGAAACCTCCCATGTCCTGGTCACCGCCTACCTCGCGGTCGCCTTCGCGCTGAGCGCCTTCTCCGCGATCGCCTGGCTGCGCGGCGCTCCGGGGCGGGAGACGGAGTACCGCCGCCGGGAGTTGTCCCTGACCATGGCGGTGGCCGGTATCGCCGGCGTGCTGACAGCCATCACCGGGGACGCCTCCGGCAAGTTCCTGGCCGCCGTGCAGCCGATCAAGTTCGCGGCTGCCGAGGGACTATTCCACACCTCCGCCCACGCGGCCCTGAACGTCGGCGGAATCCCGGACGCGGCCGCCGGCGTCACGCGAGGCGGGGTCGACGTGCCGTATGTGCTCAGCTGGCTCGCCACGGGGAGATGGACCGGGCGAGTCCGGGGCCTGCTGGCGTTCCCGCGCTCGGACTGGCCACCGGTCGGCTTCACGCACCCGCTCTTCGACCTGATGGTGACGGTGGGTGCCCTGGCGCTGCTGGCCGCCGCGGCGTACTGGTTCTGGCGCTGGCGCGCGCCCGCCTCGCGGGCGACGCCGCCGCGCCAGCTTCTCCAGGCCGTGGTGGTCATGGGGCCCGTGGCCATGCTGGGCATCGAGTTCGGGTGGATCTTCGCCGAGGTCGGACGACAGCCCTGGACGGTGACGGGGGTGCTCACGACCGCCCAGGCGGCCACCACCACCCCATACTCCGGATTGCTGTTCTTTCCGTTCGCGGGGCTCTATGCGCTGCTGGCCATTGGCACGATCCTGGCCGTGCGCACCCACCTGCGCCACCATCCGCTGGCGGCCGACCTCGCGAGCCTGGATCATGGCTTGTCGCATCCCGGCCGGACGACCGGAGGGGCGGTGATGGGGGCATGAGCAGCGCGTGGCAGGCCGCAGGGTTGATCTGGTTCGTGATTTTCGTGTACGCGCTGGCCGGCTCCGTCGACCTTGGGGCGACCTTCTGGCGCATGGTCTTCCTGCACCGCGGTGATCGCGAGGCGGAGCGGGTCGCCGAGCGCTACGTGTCTCCCCTGTGGGAGGCCGCTAACGTCTTCCTCGTGCTGATCGCCGTGGGCATGGTCGGCTTCTTTCCAGGCGCCTCGTACGCCTACGGCACGGTGCTCCTGCTGCCTGTGAGCGCGGTGTTGGTCCTGCTGGCCCTGCGTGGGTCCTTTTTGGCCTTCGCCCATGCGGGACCCAGACCGCCACGCGTCTTCTGGGACATCGCCGGGATCACGGGCGTCCTGCTACCGGCCCTGCTGATCACCGTGCTGCCGATCTCCCAGGGCGGCTTCGTGACCGGACACGGAGCGCACATGGCGCTGTCCTTCGCGCGGCTGGCCGGGAGCCCCACACTCTACGCATATCTCGTCTTCGGCGTGGCGGCCAGCCTGTTCATTTCCTCGGCGTTCCTGGCTGACTACGCCCGAAGATCGGAA
>JAKAUG010000448.1 GCA_021827805.1 Bacillota bacterium
ACGCTGCAGGGTCACGCCTTCCCGCCGGACGACGTGCTGCAGCGCGAGTTCGAGGACGCCTTCGCCTACGAGGAGACGGTGGATCAGCTGCAGGCCAGCGCAGAGATCAAGGCGGACATGGAGCGGCCGATCCCCATGGATCGCCTGCTGTGCGGCGATGTGGGCTATGGCAAGACCGAGGTGGCCATGCGCGCGGCCTTCAAGGCGGTCAGCGGGGGACGGCAGGTGGTGGTGCTCGTGCCCACCACCATCCTCGCGGAGCAGCACTACCTGACCTTCACCGAGCGCTTCGGGCAATTCCCCGTGACCGTGCGCATGCTCTCGCGTTTTCGCAACCGGCGGGAGCAGGAGGAGACGATCACCGCGCTGCGCCGGGGCGCTGTGGACATCGTCATCGGTACAAACCGGCTTCTGCAGGAGGATGTGTCCTTCAAGGATCTCGGGCTGGTGATCATCGACGAGGAGCACCGCTTCGGCGTGGCGCACAAGGAACGGCTCAAGCACCTGCGCCAGACCGTGGATGTGCTGTCGATGACCGCCACGCCCATTCCCCGCACCCTGCACATGGCGATGGCCGGCGTCCGCGACATGAGCGTCATCACCACACCGCCCGAGAACCGGTATCCGGTGGAGACCATGGTGCTGGAGTGGTCGCCCGCCCTGGTGCGCGAGGCACTGACCCGCGAGCTGGGCCGCAAGGGGCAGGTGTACTACCTGCACAACCGCGTGCGCAGCATCGGCGAGGCGCTGGACCGTCTGCGCCATCTCGTCCCTGACGCGGACGTCATCGCCGCGCACGGGCAGATGCCCGAGGAGCAGTTGGAGCAGGTGATGGCCGAGTTCTGGCGCGGTGAGCACCAGATCCTGCTTGCCACGACGATCATCGAATCTGGGCTGGACATCCCCAATGCCAACACCGTCATCGTCGAGGACTCCGACCGCCTTGGCCTGGCCCAGCTCTATCAGATCCGGGGCCGCGTGGGGCGGAGTTCCCGCGTGGCCTATGCCTACTTCACGTATCGGCGGGAGCGCAACCTCAGCGAGGTGGCGCAGAAGCGCCTGGAGGCCATTCGGGAGTTCACCGAGTTGGGGTCCGGTTTCAAGATCGCCCTGCGCGATCTGGAGATCCGCGGCGCGGGCAACATCCTCGGCCCCGAGCAGCACGGCTTCGTGGCGGCGGTTGGGTTCGACCTGTACGCGCAACTCCTGGAGGAGGCTGTCCGCGAACTGCGCCACGAGCGCCAGGCCCCGGCCACCCGGCCGAGCGTGGAGCTCCGCGTGGACGCCTTTATCGAGGATGCCTACATCGCCGAACCGCGGCTCAAGCTGGAGTGCTACAAGAGAGTGCACGCGGCCAACTCGGTCCAGGACCTCGCGGCCATTGAGGAAGAGCTGCGGGACCGCTTCGGTCCCTACCCCCCCGGGGTGGCCAACCTGCTGCGCCTGGGTGCGATCACAACCCAGGCCCAGACCCTGGGCCTGCTGGGTGTGATCCAGGAGGGCCGTGCCGTGTTGTTCACCTTCCCGAACTATGCTCAGGCGGTCCTCGCGGGTTGGCGTGGCCCGGGTGGTTCCGCGGGCCGCGGGCTCCGCGTGCGTTCCCATCCCAAACCCGTGGTGGAACTGGCCCTGGACGGTACGGACGACGCCACTGTGCTGGCCTCGGTGGAGGGGTGCCTCGGCGCGCTGCTCGCGGACCCGACGCTGCGCGCCTGGAGACAATCCCTGGGGGATGGCGCGCACACCGAGGAGGTGGACGGTGCGGCCCTCGGCATGGTCCGGCAGGCCGTCCCGCCGCCCGTGCTCCCCGCGCCCGCCGCATCCCGCCCTGTGACCGAGGAGCCGCCCAGGCGCACCCGGCCTCCGGCCGCGGTGGCGGCCAGGACGCAGCAGCTGGAGCGGGACGTGCCGGATCGGCTGGCGGCCAGGCTGGGGCTGCAGCGGGTGGGGTCGGCCCGCCCGCAGACCGACCCTCCCGCCGGCAAGACCCTGCGTCCTCGGCCGCCCGCCGGCCTGGTCCTGCCCAGCGGTGGAGCGCCGGCGGGCGCCAAGCGTCCCCAACGCTGATCCAGCGGGATGCTGCTCGACACCCTGGTGTGCGTTCCCTATGCTGACCCTTGCCGGGCCTTCGCCCACCGCCGGTGGGCCGACCTGTGACGGCAGCGCGGGAGGCGGGTCAAGCGTTGGGCCTGGAGATCTTTGTACGGGGCGAGTTGCCGCGCTGGCAGCGGGTGCGGCAGCGTCTTTATGCGGACGAGGTCTCCGACGTACGGGCCGCCGTCGCCTCGGCCCTGGCGGCGCCCGGTACCGGTGAGGCCATCGCTCCGGGCATGCGCGTGGCGATCGCCGCGGGCAGCCGCGGCATCGATCGGTACGCGGAGGTCGTGGCCGCTCTGGTGGCGGAGGTGCGCAGGCGGGGTGCCGAGCCCTTCGTCTTTCCAGCCATGGGCAGCCACGGCGGAGCCACCGCTCAGGGCCAGCGGGAGACGCTGGAGCACCTGGGCATCTCTGAGGCGACCGTGGGCGCGCCGGTGCTCTGCAGCATGGAGACGGTACGACTTGGTGAGGTGTCCGGACCCGTGCCGATCCACGTGGACCGGATCGCCGCCCAGCAGGCCCAGGCCATCATCCCGGTGAACCGGATCAAGCCCCATACCGACTTTCACGCCAGGACCGAGAGCGGCCTGCTGAAGATGATCGCCATCGGCATGGGCAAGCAGCGCGGCGCGGATCTGTTCCACGCCCAGGGTTTCGATCGCTTTGCCGATCTGGTGCCCCGCGTGGCCCGTTTCACCACCGGGCGCCTGCCCATTCCCTTCGGCCTCGGACTCGTGGAGAACGGCCGCGGGCGGCTCGCCCTGCTGGAGGCCGTCGCCGCCCCAGGTCTGGAGGAGCGTGAACGCGAACTGCTCGAACTCGCGCGCCGCTGGATGGCACGGCTGCCGGGGGAGCAGGTGGACGTGCTGATCATCGACCGCCTGGGCAAGGACATCAGTGGTATCGGGGCCGACACCAACGTCATCAACCGCTACTACACCGGGCCCCTGCCCGCGAGCCCCCGCATCCAGCGCATCGTGGTCCGGGACCTGACCGACGCCACCGAGGGTAACGCCTCCGGCCTGGGGCAGGCGGATGTGGTCCTGCGCCGGGCCGTCGAGCGCATGGATCCAGTGGCCACCTACGTGAACTGTGTCACCGCGAAGACACCGGAGGGCGCGCGCATCCCTCTGACGGTCGACACCGACCGGGAGGCGCTGCACGTTGCCCTGGCCTGCTGTGTGCGCGTCAGTTCCGAGCGGGCGGCGCTCGTGCGCATCGAAGACACCAAGCATCTGGAGGTCTTCTGGGCCAGCGAGCCTCTGGTGCGCGCCCTGGAACCCACGGGTGTCCTCAGTTGCCTGGATGAACCCCGCCCCATCCGCTTCGATGACCGAGGCATGCTGCTCGACTGACTTCCGGATGCAAGAGCGATCCACAACTGGGTAGGATACTGGCTAGCGACCCCACCAAAGGCCGGGCGCCGGCCGAAGGAAGCAGTGGGGACCGCCGCGCCCCTGGAATCGCCACGCCGTTCCGCGGGGAGCAGAGGGGGGTCTTGGTTTGAAGGCGACCGGCATCGTGCGCCGCATCGACGATCTTGGACGCATCGTCATTCCGAAGGAGATTCGCCGCACCCTGCGTATCCGCGAGGGTGATCCACTGGAGATCTTTGTGGACCGAGACGGCGAGGTCATTCTGAAGAAGTATTCGCCCATCGGCGAATTGGCCGATTTCGCCCGCGAGTACGCGGAGAGCCTGCACGAGACGGTGGGCCACATCGCCCTCATCTCTGACCGCGAGGCCGTCATCGCCGTCTCCGGTGCACCCAAGAAGGAGTTCTTGGACAAGCGCGTCGGTTCCGCCGTGGAGCAGGCCATGAACCGGCGCGAGATCATGACCCAGAATCCGGGACAGGCCTCCCTGGGATCCCTCGTGGGGGAGGACGATGAAGGCCAGTTCACATCCTT
>JAKAUG010000062.1 GCA_021827805.1 Bacillota bacterium
CCTTCCAGCAGGAACGCGGAGTCGGCCTCCAGCGCCTTGAGAGACTCGCCAAGGGACCCCGGGACCGTCTTGATCTTGGCGAGCTCGTCCTTCGGCAACTCGTAGAGATCCGCGTCCACAGGGGCCGGCGGCTCGATCCCGCGCCGGACGCCGTCCAGGCCCGCCATGAGCAGGGCCGCGAAGGCCAGGTACGGGTTGGCGGCCGGATCCGGGCAGCGGAACTCGATGCGCTTGGCCTTGGGGTTCTCCGAATACATCGGGATGCGCACGCAGGCCGAGCGGTTGCGCTGGCTGTACACCAGGTTGACCGGAGCCTCGAAGCCCGGAACCAGACGCTTGTAGCTGTTCGTTGTGGGGGCCGCGAAGGCGAGCAGGGCCGGGGCGTGGGCGATCAGCCCCCCGATGTAGTGGCGGGCGCTGTCCGAAAGCCCGGCGTACTTGCCCTTCTCGTAGAAGGTGGGCTTGCCGTTCTTCCACAGGCTCTGATGCACGTGCATGCCCGAGCCGTTGTCCCCATACAGTGGCTTGGGCATGAACACAGCCGTCAGACCATGGGTCTTGGCCACATTGCGGATCACGTGCTTGTATTTCATGCAGTTGTCGGCCATGCGCAGCAGGGTGTCGAAGCGCATGTCGATCTCGCACTGCCCGGCGGTGGCCACCTCATGGTGGTGGATCTCGATCGGAATCCCGGCATCCAACAGATGCAGCACGATGTCGTTGCGCACATCCATCAGCGCGTCGCTCGGTGGAACGGGGAAGTAGCCCTCCTTGTGGCGGATCTTGTAGCCGAGGTTGCCTTCCCCCTCCTCGCGGCCCGAGTTCCAGATGGCCTCGGACGAATCCACGCTGTAGAAGGCGTGGTTGGGACCGACGCCGTAACGAAGGTCGTTGAACAGGAAGAACTCGATCTCGGGCCCGAAGAAGGCCTGATCGGCGAGCCCCGTGGTCTGCAGGTAGGCTTCCGCCTTGCGGGCCACGTGGCGCGGATCCCGGGAGTAGGACTGCCCGGTGAGGGGGTCGGCCACGTCGCAGATCAGGCTGAGGGTTGGCACCTTGGCCGCGATGTCCACGAACGCGGTGTCGGGATCCGGTCGGAGCAGCATGTCGCTCTCGTTGATCTTCTGGAAGCCACGGATGCTGGATCCGTCAAAACCGATACCCTGCGAGAAGGCGTCAGCGTCAAACGCGGCCACGGGGATGCTCATATGCTGCCACATGCCGGGGAGGTCAATGAGTTTGAGGTCCACAAATTGGATGCCGTGCTCCTTGATCAGCTGAAACACGCGCTCGACACCGGCAGTGATGGGAACCGCCCCCTTGGCCAGCCCAGGGAATGCCCAGGACCGGAAGTCTAAGCCACTCTAGTGCCCGAACGGGGGCGCCGTCAACACGCTGTCATCAAATCTGACAGGGCTGGCGCAAAGCGTGCGCAAACCTGACAAACGGTTGCCCATGTGGTCCATTCGGTGCGTACAATGTGCCTGGGTTTCCGTGAAGGGAGGCCAGCGGGTGCCCTTCGAGGTCAGAGACGACCTGCCGGTCTACACCATCGGGCGCGTCGTGGAACTCACGGGGCTCAGCGCGCGCCAGGTGCGATACTACGAACAGAAGAACCTGGTGGCGCCCAGCCGCACCGAGGGCAATCAGCGCCTGTACACCCGCGACCAGGTGCAGCTCCTGCAGCTCATCAAACGCCTGCTGGACGAGGGCTACACCCTGACCAACATCCACAGCCTGGTCAAGGACTACGGACGGCAGCGCAACACCACCCTGGAGGACTACCCGTCCCGAGAGTCCTTCCGCCGGGAGGCGCCGGGTTCCCTGTACCCGTTGACACACAGGGCGCGCCTGCTGGACATCCTGGATCGCCTGGAGCGCCGGGATCAGCAGACCGGAGGGCGCCCTCCGGACGGCCGCGGCGCACAGCCCCCAAGGTGAGGTCAGCGCGCGGCAAGGCGCGCGAGCTCCACGATGGCCAGGGAGCCGAGCACCCCAACGCCCACGGCCACGAGGACGGTCTGGCCGAAGGCAAAGCGCACGGAGTTCCAATACGCGGATGTGACGGCGGCGCCAGGCACAGCCCAGTACGAACCCAGGTAGGCGTGCTGGAAGAGCACGTAGGTGCCCGACAAAAGCCGCCAGCCCACCACGATGCCCGCCACGGCGAGGCCGGCGGGCACAAGGTTGCCCCGGGGTCCGCGGAGGCGGTGGGACCGGCGCAGCCACGCGCCCTGCATTGGGATCGCCCCCTTCCGCGCCGACCCAAGCGGCGCGGCCCTGCATTGCGCGCGTAGGCTATGCCGCGGCCCCATGGAAGGTTCGCCGGGACCTCCCCCCGGCTGAAGCCGGGGTTTGCGCCGCACCTTCGGTCATCAAGAGAGGATGACGACGGCCAGCGCCACCAGCGCGAAGGCGGCGCCGTTGACGAGAAATGCGCGATCCTGGAAGATGGCGCTCTCTGGCGATCCGCCCAACGCCCGGGTCTCCACCATGTGCTGATAGTGGAAGAGGCCGTAGATGACGAACGGCAGGGTCACCAGGATCCAGGGACTGTGCGGCCCCTGCACCGCATAGAGCGCGTAACTGATGAGGGTGGCACCCATGGCCACCTCCATGAAGAGACGGACCATCTCCGGCTGGTAGACAAGCGCCGCACGCCGGTAGGCGCGCTCCTCCGGGGCCAGGTTCACCGCATCGGACCAACGCTTGCCCAGCGAAAGATAGAGCGCCAACAGGTAGGTGCACATGAGCAGCCAGGGCGAGGCGGGCACCCTGACCGCGACCGTGCCTGCGAGGGCCCGAAGAACGAACCCGCCCGAAACCGCCAGGGCATCCCACAGAGCCACGTGCTTTAGTCCGAAGGAATACAGCACGTTCAGCACCAGGTAGGCAACGGCCACCCAAAGGAAGGCGCTGCTGAGCCCAAGTCCCAGGGCCAGACCGGCCAGACCCAGGACCACCGCCCCCAGCACGCCCTCCCACGGGCGCAGCAACCCACTGGCCATCGGGCGCAGCCGCTTTCTCGGATGCAGTCGGTCCCTCTCACGGTCCACGAAGTCGTTCACGAAATACACGCAGCTGGACAGCAGGCAGAAGGCGAAAAAGGCCAACAGGGCATGCGGTATATCCCTTGGGCGCAGAAAGGCCCCGGAGAAGACCAGACCGGCGAAGACAAAGACGTTCTTGGTCCATTGCTGCAGCCGCATGGTGCGCACAACGGCCCCCGCAACCTCGGCCACACTGCGCTGCGACTTGACCCCAGCGATTGCGGCTGTCTGGGGACCGATCATTGGCTGCCCCCCTCGTCCCAAGACGATAGGCCGGGTCGGCGCGACAGGACCCGCAAGAGCCAGCGTTGGCGGGGTGCGGGATAGCGAAAGGTGTTTCGTCGAACAAACGCGGCATCCCTGCGATGCAGGGATGCCGCCAGATGGGAACCTGTAGGGCCTTGCTCCTATCTGCGGGCGCCCTTGCGTCGCCGACCGGGGGTACCCATCGCGGTGCTGGGCTGCGAGGCCGGCGCCTCAGATTGGAGGAAGTAGCGGTAAATCAGGGAGGCGAACAGGGCACCACCGATGGGCCCAACCCAGTACGCCCATGCGGCCTTCCAAAGGTGGCCCACCAACTCCGGCCCGAAGGCTCGCGCCGGGTTCATGGCCGCGCCGGTGAGTGGCCCCGCGGCCAGCACGTCAAAGACCACGACGGTGCCGATGGCGAAGCCTGCAACCTTCGGCGCGTCCCGATCAACTGCCGTCGTGAGGACGGCCGTCATGAGCAGGAACGTGAGCACTGCCTCGATCGCCGCGGCCCGGCTCGCCCCAAGGCCCGCCAACGGCGCGGGGGCGCCCTGGGCGACGGAGACGTGCGGGATCAGGGCGCCGAGCAGAAGCGCCGCCACCACGGCGCCCACCAACTCCGCCACGATGTACAGCAGAGCCTGCACGGGCCTGAGCTTGCCGAGCGACCAGAGTCCGATCGTCACCGCAGATCG
>JAKAUG010000304.1 GCA_021827805.1 Bacillota bacterium
CCAGCGTGACGTCTTGGCAGGGGGGATCCCAGTGTGGGGGCCATGGACCTACCGGGAAGTGTGCGAGCGGGTTGATCAACAGCTGGCCCGTGCACGCTCCAGAAAGGTGTCCAAGTCAAGCTGGGATATCCTGATAGGGGATTATCCCTACCATGTCGAAAAGCTTGAGGTCACGTTGGGCACGGCACTGCGGAATTTGCACCCGCGGGTCCTCTCGCACCACACCCAAGGGCGGCTGGAGTTTACGGATGGTACCACGGCGCGGTCTCTGACCCTCTTCCACATCGCCGAACCTCTATTGACACCGCTGGGATGGGGCGGGGCCGCGCTTCAGGCCCGCGGCGCAGACGGGCCCTTGCACCTACCTGTGCGAGACCTGTTTCTCACCTTCGCACGGGGCACGGAAGTCCCCGAGTGGGTCGGAAGGTTGGGCGGCCTTCGGCTGCGCCGCGCTGTCCCAGTCGACGCGGCTTTCGCCCACGACGTGGCCATCCGCGTCTTCGGTCCACCGACCGAGGCGCAGCAGAGCCCGGACGACTTCTGATTCAGCCTTCTGTTGCTGCCCTCGCAGAGGTTCCTATGGCGACATTAGGCGAGCGTTCAGGGGTTCATGATCAAGGTACGCAATGGTGGGTTGGGCTGATTGCAATGGGGATCGGGCTCGTAATGCCGCCCCTATCCATCACGATGATCACGTGGACGAGGCGAAATCTTGGCAGACCACCATTCTGACCGCGCTCCGTCGCGGTGGACTCGGCGACCTTCGCGGAGAGGTGTGGGCCGAGCATCCGTAAGGGAGTCCCTGCGGAGCGGCGAGGCCGTCCACTCCACACAGGGTGGGTGTCCGCCCGGGCACCCCGTTTTCGGAGGCCACGGGGGCACGGCTCGCGAGCGGCCCCGGCGCGAGGTTCATGGGTGAGGCAGCACGCGGATCAGGGCACTCAACGTGTCGCGGAAGAGCCCGTACGTCACCGCGAGGGCGAGCGTGGCCCTTTGCGCGAACACCCCGCCGAAGAACACGCCAGCCACCCACTGACTGGGAGGCTGGAGGACGCCGGTCGCCATCAGCACGAGGAGCGCCGTCGCGGCGACGACCTCGCCGATGAAGATGCCGAGCAGCCACCAGGCCTACAGGCGCCGCAGGGCCCGATCCGCTTCGTACTGGCGGATCACCTGCTCCACAGCCTCCCGGAGGCGGTGGCTCTCGTCCGAGGCGCGTTGCGCAGGCCATTCGGCCTC
Organism: Bacillota bacterium; assembly: GCA_021827805.1. Taxonomy (GTDB): domain Bacteria; phylum Bacillota; class Sulfobacillia; order RBS10-35; family JAJYVN01; genus JAJZWQ01. The sequence goes on from JAKAUG010000304.1 coordinate 1,240, forward strand.
GCTGGGTGAGGGCGCGGGTTGCAGGGGCGCCGGGGTCGAGGTCACCGGGTCCCCGCCAGCCGCGGCAGCAGGTCGCGTGGCCGCACGGCCATCGCCGCCTCGGAGACCCAGAAGCGATCCGCCAAGAGGCGGTGTCTGGCGCACCGCTGATGCGGTCCGCCTCCCCGCCCCCCGCGGCCACCAGACCAATCAGGTCAAGCACAATCCGGCACCTGGCACCCCCGACATCCTTTGCCCCTCGCCCTGTGGGGGGGGCCGAGAGTGCGAAACGCCACTTGTCCAGACCCGTTTCTGTCTACGTTTCAGCCCTTCGGATGCCAAGAAAGCCCGTCCTGACGCCATATCCGGTTCGGAAGCCGCAGAAACTTCGGCCCAGAAGCGGCCATCGGTCGTTCCCGGCCGGGAGCCGCACCGACCATGGTGCAGCGGCGTGCCCCCCGGTCCGCATGGTGCACGTCTGGGGGCAGCCCCTGCAAGGTCTGCCGACGTCCGCCGCGCCGGCAGGCGTCAGCCTGGCGCCTCCCCGTCAGGAAGCACACCGCGCGCCTTCAGCCCCTCCAGCAACTGCGGCAGGCTGATCCCGTGCTGGCGCGCGATGTGCGAGGCGAAGAAGGAAGCCGGATCCGGGGGGCCAGGCACGACGCGGTAGGTGGGCCGGCGGACCACCCCGGGATCGCCGGGGATGTGCGTGCTCTGTACCGTCAGCGAGGCAACCGCGCCCGGGCCCCGCACCGAGGCGTTGATCTCCGCCACCCGCGTGGCCAACTCGTGCAGGTGGGTGGCGTAGACCACCCTGGCCCCCAGGACCCGGAAGCCCCGCAGGATGTCTGCGGCGAGCGCCACCCCCTCCGGGGCGCTCGTGCCCGAGAGCACCTCGTTGAGGAGCACCAGGCTCGCGGGGGTGCAGTGCGCGAAGATCTCGGCGATGCGGCCGGCCTCCTCATCGAGGCGCCCCTGACCCGGCAGCGCGGCTTCGGGGACGGGAAAGTGCGTGAGCAACTGGTCGCAGGGCTCCAGGGTCAGCGACGCGGCCGGCACCGGCAACCCGCACTGCCCCAGCACCTGCAGCAGCCCGACCAGGCGCAGGTAGGTGGTCTTCCCGCCGCGGTTGGGCCCGGTCAGGATCCAGACCGCACCCTCCGGACCAAAGCACACCCCGTTGCGCACCACCTGGGAGGGCGGCAACTGCTCCGCCAGCAGGGGATGGTAGGCGTCCTCCGCCCGCCAGGGAGAGCCGACCTGGGCCACGGTCACGGGCAGGCCCAACGACCTCCAGCGGCGGGCCAGGCGGGCGGCACCCAGCAGGAGCACCAGCTCGTTCTCCAGGTGGGCCAGGCCCTGGGCCTGCACCACACGGAAGGAGTGCAGGGCTCGCTCCACCGGCGTCGCGACCGCCTCGAGCAGGGCCTTCAGCTCCGTCGCCAGGGGCCCCTGGCCCTGCCAGTCGACGGGCTCCCGGCGTCCCAGGTGCACCAGACCCCGCCGCCCCTGCTCGCTGCCCACCAACCGCTCCAGGGCCATCTCCCCCGCACCCACCGGCGTGGAGGAAAAGCCCAGGACGGCGGCACCCTCCGGCTCGAGCTCGGGCGAGACGTTGATGCCCACGGTCACGCTGCGGATCTCGTCCAGGGTCCGGCGCCAGCGCGGAAGCTCCTCCCGCAGCGCCACCACCTCTGCCCGCTCGAGCTCGGCGCGCACCTGCTGGCGCAGGCCGTCCAGGGCCCGGGAGCCTGATGGCTGCTCCAGCGCCGCGGCGAGCAGCGTCAGAGACTCCAGATAGGACTCGAGTTCCACGACGCGCGCACCCACGCGCGCAGCCCGCGGGGTCTCCGCGGCGAAGGCCTGCGGCCGGTGCGTCCCCATGCGGCGCAGGGCCCCGAGTGCCGCCTGCAGCGCGTCGCAGCGGGCCGGGTGCTCCAGCAGGTCGAGGCTGACCTCCGCGCGCCAACGGACCGTCGCGGCATCCCGCGGGGGCTGGGCCAGGGCCACGCGCACCGCCTGACGTCGGTCGGGCCGGTCCTGGGCCAGACGTTCCGCCAGACGGTCCAGTTCGAGGTCCCCCAGGGCCTGGTCGGAGACATGCCCCAGAGCCGAAGAAGCCGGAGGACCCGCGGGCCAGAGCAGGCTCAGCATGGGCCCACCGCCCTCCCGTCGCCGCCCGGGCGCGCCGGGCATCTCGCCTCTCGTCCGCCGACACTCGCAGTTTAGGCCCCGGAGGCCGCCATCCCTGCCGCTGAATCGGCGTGGCGCCGCGCGTCGGCAGGACTTGCCTGGGTCAGCCACAAGTTCAGCATCGTGGACCACGTGCGCGGGGCGCGGTCCCGCCCACCGGGGGGTACCCATCATGGCGGCGCTTGGCTGTGGCTTCAACCTGCTGAACCTGTATCATTGGCACGGACAGGAGCCGCAGCCGTTCGACCAGGAGGAGTTGCGGGCCGTCGCCGACTGGGGGTTCCGCTTCGCCCGCATCCCCACGGACCACCGCTTCCTCTGGCGTGACGGCCAGCCGGTGGCCGCCGCTTGGCGCGTCCTGGACGAGGGCCTGGAGGCGGCCGCCAGGGTGGGCGTGCACTGGAGCCTGAACCTGCACCACGCTCCGGGTTTCTGCATCAACACCCCGCGGGAGTCCTGGACGCTGTGGCGGGACCCGGCCGACCAGGCGGAGACCGCACGCATCCTGGCCCACGCTGCCGCACGCTGGCGAGGCGCCGCCGATGTGAGTCTCGACCTGATCAACGAACCGGTCGGCTGCACG
>JAKAUG010000311.1 GCA_021827805.1 Bacillota bacterium
GATGAAGTAGGTGCCTGCGGCCAATCGGTTCGTCTGATCCATCTGTCCGTTAAAGCCATCCGAGTCGACGGTGACCTGCGCGATGTCCGTGCTGGCGGGAGCCCCGTTCACCGAGGCATACAGGGCGTATTGCACGCCCATGGCGGGGATGTTCGCGAGCTTGGTCTCAAGCGTGGCCGGCTGCGTCAGGGACACTTGGAACCAGTCCTGCTGCCCCGACTCCGTCAGGGACACAGAGATCGGCGCTGCCCCCGGTGTGAGGGCCGCCGCCCCAATGTACGTCGCGTTCGCGATAGAAGCGGCACGGCACGACTCCGCGAAGACGCCGATGAGCGACACCAGGAGAAGGCCAAAGGCGCACAGCGCGATCGTGGCCTTCCGGTATTCCGCGCGGAGGAGAGGGCGCATCGGCGGTAGCCTCCCGTCGCTGACATCGGTTGCATGCTGCGGAGGCGGAGCGGTCAGCGCTGTGTCCTCGTACCCCCGGGGGTTGCCACGCCTGGGCAATGCCCCCTGCGGGCAGGCAGAGGGACACCGGCGTTCGCCGGCCACGCCGCGTCCAGCGTGCATGCATGCCGCAGGGCGCGCTTCTCGTTTCCTCCCAGGCAACTGCGATGGGAGGGCTTCGTTGACTGGACGCCGTTTCCTGCGGTGCTCGACGGCATTTCATCCACATGGGAGCACACCTTGGCGGGAGCCCCGGTGCTGGCACGTCTCCTCGACCCGATCCGAGGCGACTCCGGCTGCGTCCGGCGGACCCCGGCCACGACGAGGGCCGCGGAGCGGCACAGGGAGCGGGCCAGCGGGCGGACTCGCCGCCGCCGATGATCCCCCGGCTCGGCTCACCGATACCACCGGGCCTGGGCCTCCCACATCCGGGCATAGAGCCCTCCAGCCGTCAGCAGATCCGCGTGGGCGCCCCTCTCCACCACCCGGCCCCGCCACATGACCGCCACGTCCGCCGCCAGGGCGGCGGCCCCCATGCGGTGGGTCACGATCACCGCGAACCGTCCCTTGGCCAGCTCCGCGAAACGGTCGAACACCTCCCGCTCCGCCAGCGGGTCCAGGGCCGCGGTCGGCTCGTCCAGCACCAGCAGGTCGCCCCGCGCCAGGATGCCCCGGGCGGTGCCGAGGGCCTGCCATTGCCCACCGGAAAGGTCCCGCCCCTCCCCGGAGGCCCTCCCCAACAGCGCATCCAGCCCGCCTTCGGCCGCCGCCACGGCACCCCGCGGGCAATGGCCTCGCCGATGGCGGGGTCGTCGTTCATGCGTGAGACATCCCCCAGTCCCACGTTCTCCCGGACGCTGAGCTCGTAGCGCATGAAATCCTGGAGGACCGCGGAGCGGCGCAGGGAGGGGCCCCCATCCGCCACCAGATGCCCGGAGGAGGGCTCAAGCAGTCCCACGAGGACCCTGGCCAGCGTCGTCTTGCCGGAGCCGTTGGGACCCACCAGGGCCAGACATTCCCCAGCCCGAATCTCCAGGCTGAGGTCCTGGACCGCGGGCCTGTCCTGACCCCGATAGGTGAAGGTGACCCCGCGCAGGGCTGCCACGGGATCGGGGCTACGTGGGAGCTCTGGCAGGCGGCCAGCCAGGGCGACCACCCGGCGGAGCCTGCGGGGCGCCGGCCAGGGCTTCATGGGCGAGCCCCAAGATAGCACCTCCGCGAGGTTGGCGGCATGGGCGTCCTCCTCGGCGAGACTGCCGACCCAGTAGCCGAGATCGGCGGTCTGCCGGAAGGCGGTCAGCAGGGCCAGGAGTCCGCTGGCCGTGGCCGGGGCACCCGCGCGCCCCACCAGCACGAGCGAGGCGGCCACGAGCACCAGGGCGGTTCCTGCGGTGGCGGCCAGCTGGCCGCGCAAGGCGGTGCGGGCCTGCTCGGTCAGCTCGGCGCGCTGCACCACGCCAAGGGCCCGCCGCCAGCGCTCGCGGACGTGGGCGGCATATCCGAACAGACGCACCTCCGCCGCGGAATCCCGTCCGGTGAGGAGCCCAAAGAGGTAGCCGGCCAGGCGCTGCGCGGGGAGGTTGGCCAACCGGACACCCTCCCACTCCGCCGCGGCCGCACGCCGCAGCAGGACGGCCGGCACCAGGGCGACCCCGGCCGCGAGCGCGGCCCACGGGCTGACAGTGGCCAGGAACGCCAGGGCACTGAGGCCCCGCCCCACGTCGCGCACCAGGGCAAAGCCCGAGTCCCAGACGATCTCCACAGCCGTGAGGCCCTCGTCCAGGCGGGCCAGCCGCTTCTGAACCTCGGGGTCCTCCAGGGTGGTCCACGGCATGGTCGCCAGGGCCGTCATCACCCGGGGGCGCAGCACCGCTTCGATCCGGCGGCCGAGTGCCGCCCCCACCGGCCCGTACAGCACCCTGCTGCCAAAGGCGGGCACCGCCTCGCCGATGCCGACGAGCAGAAGCCCGGACCAGGGCGAGTGGCCCGCGGCCAGCTCGCTCAGCAACTCGCGTGTTCCCTGCAGGACCGCCAGGGGTGCCAGGGCCTCGGCAAGGGTCATCAGCGCGTCCAGCGCGACCTGGAGAGGCGCGGCGCGCAGAACGACGCCCAACGCAAAGCGCAGGCCCCGGAGGGCCCCCGGGCGGTCGCTCAACCGCGGCGGATGAGGAGCCTTGATGGACACGTCCCCTTCCTCCCCGCCGACCGGAGGGAGGAGGGCCATGGCTGGCTACCGCCTTCCCCCGGTCATGGCTTGCGGACCTGAAACCCCCTTGGCGCGCACCCGCAGCGTGCGCGCAGCGGTGCCGGGGATGATCCAGGATCCACGGAACCGGCCGAAGAACGGGAAGACGGCAGGGACCCCCCTTCAGGAGCCGTGGCTGGACTGTGGCACGGAGAGGAGCGTTCTGCCAGGTTCGCGGACGGCGGTGGGACGTGCCCCCCTCGCCCGTGGTCGCATCCCCGCAGGGAGAACCCACCGCACCCGGAATACCATCCGGGCCCAGGATTCGCGGGAGGGATAAGCGGTGGCCTCCAGACGCGCCGGCCCCACGACTGCCGCCCAAGCCCCAGAACCTCCCGTATATCGGCTCAAGGTGACACTGAAGGGCGTGCGCCCTCCCGTCTGGCGGCGCCTGCAACTCTCGGGCGGCTTGACCCTGGCCCAACTCCATCTGGCCATCCAGCTGGCGATGGGTTGGGACAACGACCACCTGTACATGTTCAAGATCCATGGGCAGGCGTACGGTCCACCGGACGAGGAGCTGCCCTTCGCTGACGCCCGCCGAGCGACGCTGGCCGCGGTCCTGCCAGAGAAGGGCGCCGCGTTCCTGTACGAATATGATTACGGGGACAGCTGGGAGCACGCGGTCACCGTCGAGGAGATCTCGACCGACGCTCCGGACGCGGGGCCCCTCTGCCTTGGGGGCGCCCGGGCCTGCCCCCCAGAGGATTGCGGGGGGTTCGAGGGCTATCGGCGGTTGCTGGCGATCCTCGCCGACCCGGACAACCCGGAGTACGAGGATATGGTCCGCTGGACCGGCGGCGGCCTGAACCCGGAAGCCTTCGACGTGGCGGCGGCCAACCAGCGCCTTCAGAAGGAGCCTGGGCTGCGACGTCGGCGTCCGAGGGGCGGGCGGTCCGTGCAACGCACTGATGCGCCGCCCGAGGCGGCCCCGAGCGGGCCCTCCGTCCCGCCTCCCGCCGCGGGAATCAGCCGGGAAGCGCAGGACCTCCTGAACGCGTTGGTGGAGAAGGAAATGAAGCGACAGGGTCTCCCACCGGAAGCGAGCAACCCGGGGGTCATAAGGTTGGCCGTGACGTGGGCCGTGTATCAGCGGGCCCTTTCGCGCGGGCTGCGTGAGGAGGCGATGGAGCAGGGCCTGCTCGCGCCGCCGTCGACCGACCCTCGGGCCTGACCGCGGGATGGCGGCCGCGGCGGCAGGGGGTGGGACGCGCGCCACCAGTGCTCGGTCGTGTGACGGGCACCCCAGCGTGCACCGGCTCCTGGTGCTGGCCGAGGGCGAGGTGGC
>JAKAUG010000243.1 GCA_021827805.1 Bacillota bacterium
CTGTTCGGGCAACGAAGGCGGCGACGCTCACACCCTCCAGCCCACGGCGATACCGGATGCGTTCGTCCTTCGCCGTGAGCCCGCCATCGTTGTGCGCCGTGTCGATGGCGTTGCCCCCGTGGCGAGAAGGCATCGAGGAGACCCGCCGCCCGCTCCATGCGTTCGGCGGTGAAGACCACCGTGCCCAGGACCAGGCGCGCGCGGGCCCCGAGCCCGGGAATCTCACCGTATCGCATCGGCGCCATGCCCTTCCGACCGCTGGCGCGCACGCTACCCCGTGGGAGGCCACGCCCAGCCCGCGGCGAGCCGGGCCAACGCCCGGGCCGCCTCGGCGGCGCCTTGGCCGCCCACCACCGGGAGGGTGTCGATGTACTCTTCGGAGAAGGCCCCCCGGTATCCGGCCTGGGCCAGGACATCCAGCACGCGGGGGAAGTCCACCTCTCCGGTCCCCGGCGCCAACTGGATCTGCCCCCAGCCCCCACGCCCGGCATCCCGCAGGTGCACGTGGGCCACATGGGGCGCCACGACCTCCCAGCCCTGGCCCTGGGCGGAACCGGCCCAATAGTGGCTGGGGTCCAGGGTCAGGCCGAGGCCCGGCACCGCCCGGCAGAGGGCCGCGGCCGAGGCCGGGTCCTCCGTCACCCCGCCCATGTGCCCCTCCACGGCCAGGACCACGCCCGCGGCGCGGGCCGCGTCCACCAGCCGCGCGAGCAGGGCAAGCTCCTCGCCACTCCGCTCGCGCACGTTTTCGGCCCTCAGGCCCGCGGGGGGAAGGGTCACCACGCCCGCGCCCAGACGCCCCGCCAGGTCCAGGACCGCCCTGCCCCGAACCTCGCGCTGGGCGGGCGGACCGCCCCCCAGCCCGGAGTTGATGGCCACCACGCGCATGCCGTGCCGCTCCAGCTCCTGCCGAACGCGCCCAAGCTCGCCGGGCGGGTCCTCGGCCAGACGCGCCGGACTCACATGCGCCCAGCCCTCGATCGCCGCCAGTTCGATCTCCGTGAAGCCGATCTCCGCCACCTGCGCCAGGGCCTCGGCCAAGCCACCACGGCTGAAGGTCAACGTGGAGCCCGCAATGCGCACGCACGCTCTCCCCCTTGCTCGGACCGCCGCCCCGCCCGCGCCGGGCCCCGGCCAGGGGCCGCATTCGGCGGGGGAGGGCAATTTCCTCAGACTGCCCGCTCAGGTTGCGCGCGGAGGACCACCGGGTGGGTGCCACCCAGCGGCCGAACCCGCGGACCAGCTCAGGCGCGGCGCGGCGCGGTGCGGAAGACGACCAGCCGCATGACCACGAAGCTCGTGGACGACGCAAACGCCATGGCGGCGCCCTTGCTGAGGTTGACCGTCACCCACGCGGGACCCAGGTGCAACTGCCGCACCTGTCCCGCCGTGAGGTCCAGGGCCAGGTCGTTGATGGCGATGTTCAACAGCGATTGCAACAGGAAGAGCAGGCGCTGACGCGAGGAGCCGTCCACCTGCTTGCGGAAGGTCCAGCGGGTGTTCCACAGATAGCTGTTGACGATGGCCAGGGCCACGGCCAGGGAGTTCTCCACGGTCAGCACCGTGGGATCGGAGGTGGGCCAGGCCCAGACGAGGAGGTTCAGGACGCCGAGATCCACCACGGCGTTCATCAGGCCCACCGTGAGGAACTCCCCGTACTGGCGCCAAGCCGTCTTTCCCGCGGCGCGGAGCCTTGCCCGCGTCTGGCGCAAGGGCGTCAACTGCTCTCGGTGCCGGTGCCACCGGACACCGGGAAGGGGGCCTCAAGCGCCGCGGCCGCCAGGGCCTTGGCCTCGTCGTAGTACCCCACCAGGTTGCGTGTCGGGATCTCCCACCCGCGCTCGCTCCCGCGACGGCGGGCCTCACGGCGCATGCCGGCGATGCGTTCCGGCTCGCTATCCAGTAGCGCCACGGCCCGCATGAGCGTCTGCGGATCGTCCGCGTCATACAGAAGACCGGCCTCACCCCCGCCCAGCAGCGCCAGGGTCGGCTGGCTGCGCGCCGCGACGATGGGCAGGCCGCAGGCCATGGCCTCGAGCAGGACCAGACCCAGCGTCTCCGTGGTGGAGGGGAACACGAACGCGTCGGCGGCGTTGTAGGCCGCGACCAACTCCTCGCCTCCCAGGTAGCCGATGAACAGCGTGCGCGTCCCCGCGAATTGCCGCTCCAGCTGGCCGCGGGCCGGGCCATCCCCGACCAGCGCCAGGACCACGTCGGGACTGGCCCGGACCACAGGCAGCAGGCGGTCGATCTGCTTTTCGGAAGCCAGTCGGCCGACGTAGACCAGCAACGTGCGAGCAGGGCGTCCCCCGCAAAGGCGGAGGCGCATCTCGGGATCGGGCTGCAGGGGCCGGAAGCGGGCGAGATCCACCCCGTGGGGCCAGACGCGCACGCGGCGGAAGCCATGGCGCACGAGCTCCTGGCGCGCCGCCTCCGAGGTGCAGAGGTTGACCGAGGCCCGGTTGTGCAAGAGACGCATGTAGCCCCAGATGGGTCCGGTGAGCCAGCCATACCCGTACAGCTTGGCATACAGCGGGAAGTGCGTGTGGTAGCTCGCCACCAGCGGCAGGCCCAACGCCCAGGCCGCGCCGATGGCCGCCATGCCGAACACGGTGGGGTTCAGCGTGTGGATGACCTCGGGCTGGAAGTCCCGCAGCAGATCCGCGACGCGCGTCCGCGGCCAGATGACCCTCTTGTCCGGATAGAGGAAGAACGGGCGTCCGGGGAACCCCTCCACCCGGAACCCCTCGTAGGTGGGAGGGCCGCCATCCGGCGCCAGGACCAGCACCTCGTGCCCCTGTCGGCGCAGCTCGGTCAGGGTGGACAGCAGGCGCGTGACCACACCGTCGGTGGACGGCAGGTAAGTTTCGGTCACCATGGCCACGCGCATGCCAAATCCCTCCCCGGGACCCTAACGCCAACTGACGTCAGGCAACAGTTTGTCCGGATTGATGCGATCCACAAACCGCAGGGCCAGCTGCAACAATTCCCCCAGCAGGGCGTCGCCCAGAAGATGCGGCTCCAGCCCGAGGGAGATCAGCGCCGTGTGCGCCGCGTTGTAATAGTGTTCCTCGCGCTCCACCCGGGGATTCGGCAGGTGCACCAGACGCGTGCGGCAGCCCAGGGTGGGCGCCACCCGCGCCACGCGCTCGGCGAGATCCAGCACCGAGAACTGCTCGGTGAACTGGTTGAACACCCGGAACTCGCCCGGCTGGGCCGGGTGGAGCATGGCCAACTCGATGCAGCGCACCGTGTCCACGATCTGGATGAACCCGCGCGTCTGGCCCCCGCGACCGTAGACGGTCAGATCGGCGTTCACCGCGGCCTCCGCCACAAAGCGGTTGAGGGCGGTCCCAAAGACCCCATCGGTGTCGAAGCGGTTGGACAGCACGGGGTCCATGGCCGTCTCCCGCGTCTGCACCCCGTAGACGACCCCCTGGTTCAGATCGGTGGCCGCAAGGCCCCAGGTACGACAGGCGAAGTGGATGTTATGGCTGTCGTGCACCTTGGAGAGGTGGTACATCGACCCCGGTTGCTTGGGGTAGGGCAGCACGTCCCTCCGCCCCTTGTGCTCGATCTCGATGTACCCTTCCTCGATGTCGATGTTCGGCGTGCCGTATTCGCCCATCGTGCCCAGCTTGATCAGGTGGCAGGAGGGCACGACCTCCTTGATCCCGTACAGCAGGTTGAGCGTGCCGACCACGTTGTTGGTCTGGGTGAAGACCGCGTGCTGCCGGTCGATCATCGAATACGGAGCCGACCGCTGCTCCGCGAAGTGCACCACGGCTTCGGGGCGCTCCCGCCCCAGCACGTCGTACAGGAACTCAGCGTTCGTCATGTCGCCGAGGTGGATGCGCAACTCCTTGCCCGTCAGATAGTAACTGTTGTCAAGCGCGGACACGCGGGCATCGAGCAGCCTGGCAGTCTCGGTGTTCAAGTTTAACCACGCCTTGCTAGCCCATGTATCAGATGTCGGAT
>JAKAUG010000280.1:0-2129 GCA_021827805.1 Bacillota bacterium
GGCGCCGGTACCGGGGCATCTCGCGGGCGCGGTCCTGGCCGGGCAGGGCGGACAGGCCATCGTCGTGGCCGCGCACCACGTTTGGACGCTCGCCCTGCCGGCCTTGCGGGCCACGAACTGGGGCCCGCTGCCCTCCGCGGCCTGGAACGCTCCCGCCGCCTGGGGGAACGGACGGCTGTGGGTCGTGGTGAATGTGGCGGGAACCCCGTCCGGCATCGACAGCCTGAGCTCGGGCGGCGCGGCCCAGCCCCTGTCGGCCGCCGAGGCACACCCCCCGCGCCTGGACAGCCCGCTGATCTTTGCCGCCGGGCGGCTGTGGTGGGCCGCGGACACCCACATCGTCAGCTATGATCCGGCGACGGCCAAGACCACCCTCTACGCGTATCCCCAGGCGTCCCGGCCCGTCGGCGTCGCCATCGCCCCCGCCCCGGGCGGCGTCTGGCTCGGCGCGGACGCCTGGTGGGCCCTGGTGTCCTAGCAAGCCTGGGATGTCGATTGCCGTCGGATGCCAGGGAATCTCGCCACGACGGCGTATTCGAGGCTGGTTGGCAGCGGACTGGCAAAGCGGAGGAGCAGTCGGATGCACAGGGGACCGACCGTGTTGGCGATCCTGACGGTTCTGCTCGGCCTCACCCCGGCCCTGGCGGGCTGCGCCCGCCCGGCACCCGCGGCATCGCAGGCGCTGACGGTGAGCCTGGAGGGGGGGCCCGGCACCCTCGACCCCACGCTCGCCTCCCAGGCGACCACCTTCGATGTGCTGAACAACGTCATGGAGGGCCTGGTGCGGCTCGACGGCAACGGCGTGCCGCGGCAGGGCCTGGCCAGCGCATGGAAGGAGAGCGCGGACGGCCTGACCTACACCTTCACGCTGCGCCGCTCAAGCTGGAGCAACGGTGATCCCGTCACGGCTCAGGACTTCGTCTATGCCTGGGACCAGGCCCTGGACCCCCGCACCGCTGCCCCCTACCGCTCCGCGTTCCAGTACCTGGCCGGCGCGGCGCCCCTGTTGCAGTTGCGCCTCCCCGATCCCAAGGCGGACGCGGCCGGCTACCAGAGCGCGGTGGCCAAGATCCCGGCCCTGTTGTCCAAGCTCGGGGTGCAGGCAGTTGGGACCCACACCCTGGTCGTGCATCTGGCCTCACCCACCCCATACTGGCTGCAGATGGCCGCGCTGCCACCCTACTTTCCCGTGGATGAAACCCTGGCCAAGCGCCTCGGACCGGGGAAGTACGGCTCCAGCGTGGCGGACGTGGCGTTCGACGGGCCCTTCGTCGTACAGACCTGGACGCGGCGCAGCGAGTTGGACCTTGCGGCGAACCCCCGGTACTGGGACCGCTCGGCCGTGCACCTCGGCGCCGTGCACATGCTGGAGGTCACCGAGCCGGCCACGGAGATCAACCTCTGGAGCACGGGCAAGCTCGACGCCATGCTGCCCAGCATCCCGTCCACCTACGTGAGCCAGTATCAGGGGCAGCCCGGCTTCCAGACCCAGGTGCAGGCCAGCACCTGGTTCCTGGTGGTGAACACCGGGGACCCCCTGCTGACCAACCTCGACGTGCGTCAGGCCCTCTCCCTGGCCATCGACCGGCAGCAGCTCGCCACGGACGTGGTCAAGGGCAACGCCCAGCCCGCATCCAGCCTGGTCCCGCCGGTGGTGCATTACGCGCCGGGCAAGCTCTTCGCGCCGCTGGTGAGCACACGCCTCCCCGTCACCGCCCAGGCGTCGAGCGCGCGCCAGCATCTGGCGGCGGGCCTGAAGGCCCTGGGCCAGGCCAATCTGGGCACCCTGACCCTGCAGGTCATGAACAACTCTGCCCAGCAGACGCTGGCCCAGGCGCTGCAGGCCATGTGGCAGACCAACCTGGGGATCACGGTCCAGATCCGGCCCCTGGATCCGACGGCCGACTTTGCGTCCATGGGCCAGGGCAAGTTCCAGCTCTCGCTGCTCTCCTGGAACGCGGACTACGACGACCCCACGACCTTCCTGGACCTCTTCCAGGGCGGCGCCTCGCTCAACCTCACCGGCTGGCGGGATCCGGTCTTCGACCACGCCCTCGCGGATGCGGCCACCCAGACCTCGGCCACGGCGCGCGGGCAGGATCTGGCGGACGCGGAAAAGGAGTTCCTGG
>JAKAUG010000280.1:2139-3956 GCA_021827805.1 Bacillota bacterium
CCCAACTGCCCGCCCTGCCGCGCTTCTGGACGGCTCGCAACTGGATCGTGCGACCGGACGTGCATGGCCTGGTGATGTATGAGACCGGCCCTGACTACAGCCTGAAGGGGGTCACCGTCAGCGGGGCATCCCGCTGAGCCGGTCCCCGCGAGGGGAGGACAACGGTGGCCGCCTGGGCTCTCAGGCGCCTGGCACTGGCGGTGGCCTCGCTGTGGGTGGTGGCCACCGCCACCTTCCTGCTCCTGCACGCCATCCCGGGCGACCCCTTCGCCAGCGGACTCGTGGGCCTTTCCACGGACAGCCTGCTGCGCCACCGCGATGGCCTGGACCTGCCCCTGGGACGGCAGTATCTGGCGTTCCTCGCTGGCTTGATGCGCGGCAGGCTCGGCACCTCCCTCGTCAATCCCCAGCAGAGCGTGCGCGGCCTGCTCGCGCAGGGCCTGGGGGTATCGGCGCTCCTGGGCGCGGAGGCCCTCTGCTGGGCGCTGGGCGGCGGCCTGCTGCTCGGCCTGTACTGGGCCTACCACCCGCGCGGGGCGGGGGCCGTCATGGCCCTGGTGCTGAGCCTGGTGGGTTTGGCCGTGCCCAACTTCGTGCTGGCCCTGGTGCTCGACTGGCTGGTGGGCGTGCACTTCCGCCTGCTGCCCGTGGCCGGTTGGGGGAGCTTCCAGGACTCCATCCTGCCCTCGCTCACCCTGGGCATGGCGGCCCTGGCCGTGGTCGCGCGCCTGATCCGCGCGGGGGCCGCCCCCCTGCGCAGGTCCGGGTGGGTACGCACCGCGCGGGCCGCGGGACTGACCGAGTGGCAGATCCTCTGGCGGCATGTGCTGCGCAACGCCGCGCTGCCGGTGCTCACGGCCCTGGGCCCCATGGCCGCCGGTCTGATCACGGGTTCGCTCGCCATCGAGCAGGTCTTTGCGCTGCCCGGGCTGGGAGCCCTGTACGTGCAGAGCATCCTGGACCGCGACTACCCCGTGGTCCTGGGCCTGACGATCTTCTACGCCAGCCTGCTCGTGGCGTTCAACCTGTTGGTGGACCTCGGCTACGCCCTTCTGGACCCGCGCCTGCGGCCCTGGCGGGACGCCGCGTGAGCCACGTCGCGGCGGGGCGCCTCTGGGTCGGCGTCGGCCTGCTGGCCGCGATCGCGCTGCTGGCCCTGATCGGCCCCGGCCTGGACGGCTGGCCCGCGGGCCAGGTGCACCTCGCCCTGGCCAATCTGCCTCCAGGCGCGCGCCACCCCTTCGGCACGGATGCGCTGGGGCGAGACACCTTCTCGCGCACCTGGCAGGGGGCCAGGCTCTCGCTGCTCGTCGGCCTGGCCGCCGTGCTCCTGGATCTGGGCGTCGGTGCCGTATACGGTGCGCTGGCCGGCTTTGCTGGCGGCGCGCTGGATCAGGCCCTGATGCGCGTGGTGGACGTGCTCTACGGGGTGCCGTCGCTGCTCGTGGCCATCTTCCTGGTGACCGTGCGGGGACCAGGGCTCGGAACCCTGATCCTGGCGATCGCCACGGTGAACTGGCTGGGGATGGCCCGCCTGGTGCGAGGACAGGTGCTGAGCCTGCGGCGGCGGGAGTGGGTGCTGGCCAGCCGCGGCCTCGGGCTGCGTCCGAGCCAGGTGCTCTGGCGGCACGTGCTGCCGCACGTGGCCGGCCCAGCACTGGCCTGGCTCTCCTTCAGCCTGCCCCAGGCGATCTTCGCCGAGGCCTTCCTGTCCTTCCTGGGCCTCGGGGTGCAGCCCCCGCTTGCCTCCTGGGGCTCCCTCATCAGCCTCGGGAGCGCCTCTCTGCTCATCAACCCCTATCCCCTGCTCTTCCCGT
>JAKAUG010000465.1 GCA_021827805.1 Bacillota bacterium
ACGCCCTGATCGACAACGGGCGGCGCGGCCGGCCGGTAGCCGGGCCGGGCAACCGGCCGCTCAAGTCCCTCTCCGACATGCTCAAGGGCAAGCAGGGGCGCTTCCGCCAGAACCTGCTGGGCAAGCGCGTGGACTACTCCGGCCGTTCGGTGATCGTGGTCGGCCCCGAACTGCACATGCACCAGTGCGGCCTTCCCAAGGAGATGGCGCTCGAGCTGTTCAAGCCCTTCGTGATGAAGAAGCTCGTGGAGGGCAACCTGGCGCACAACATCAAGAGCGCGCGGCGCATGGTGGAGCGGGTGCGGGACGAGGTTTGGGACGTGCTCGAGGATGTCATCGCCGAGCACCCGGTGCTGCTCAACCGGGCCCCCACGCTCCACCGCCTCGGTATCCAGGCCTTTGAGCCGGTGCTGGTCGAGGGGCGCGCCATCCAGGTGCACCCGCTGGTCTGCACCGCATACAACGCCGACTTCGACGGCGACCAGATGGCGGTGCACGTCCCGATCTCCGCGGAGGCGCAGGCCGAGGCACGCATCCTCATGCTCTCGAGCAACAACATCCTGAACCCCAAGGACGGCGCGCCGGTCGTCACCCCGACCCAGGACATGGTGCTGGGCTGCTACTACCTCACGCTGATGCGCGAGGGGGCCCTGGGCGAGGGGCGGAAGTTCGCCGACGTCCAGGAGGCCGTCATGGCCTACGAACTGGGCCAGGTGGCCCTGCAGGCCAAGGTGACGGCGCGCATCGGTGGCGAGCGCCTGGAGACGACGGTGGGACGGATCATCTTCAACGACCGCCTGCCTGAGCCGCTGCGCTTCGTGAACCGCGTCGTCGACAAGAAGGGCCTGGGCCGTATCGTCGCCGAGTGCTACCGCCTGCTGGGGAGCGCGGAGACCGCTCACATCCTGGACTCCATCAAGGAGATGGGCTTCCGCTTCGCCACGCGGGCTGGCATGACGATCTCGCTGGCCGACCTGGATGTCCCCATCCACAAGCCGGAGCTCATGGCGGAGACCCAAAAGCGTGCCGGCGTCATCGACACGCAGTACCGGCGGGGTCTGCTGACCGCCCAGGAGCGGTACCAGGCCATCATCTCCCTCTGGCAGCAGACGAACCAGGAGATGGAGCGCCGCGTCCGCACCTCCTTCGACCCCTTCAACCCGGTGTTCATGATGGTCCAGTCCGGGGCCCGCGGTCAGTTCGGTCAGATTTCGCAGCTCATCGGCATGCGGGGTCTGATGAACGACCCCTCGGGCCGCACGATCGAGGTGCCGGTCAGGGCCAGCTTCCGCGAGGGGCTGACGGTGCTGGAGTTCTTCACCTCCACGCACGGTACGCGCAAGGGCCTGGCAGACACCGCCCTGCGCACGGCCGACTCCGGCTACCTGACCCGGCGTCTGGTGGACGTCAGCCAGGATGTCATCATCCGGGAGGAGGACTGCGGGGCGGTCGCCGGCTTCGTCGTGACGGCGATCACCGATGGGGGCCAGGTGATTGAACCACTGGCCGAGCGGCTGGTGGGCCGGGCCCTGGCACGGGATGTGCTGCACCCAGCGAGCGGAGAGGTCCTGGCGGCGGCGGGGCAACTGGTCGACGACGATGTGGCCAAGGAGATCGTGGCGGCGGGCGTGGAGCAGGCCGAGATCCGGTCCGTCTTCACCTGCCGCAGTCGCTATGGCGTCTGTGCCCGCTGCTACGGCCGCAACCTGGCCACCGGACAGCTGGTGGACGTGGGTGAGGCCGTCGGCATCATCGCCGCGCAGTCGATCGGCGAGCCAGGCACCCAGCTCACGATGCGCACCTTCCATACCGGCGGTGTGGCCGGAGAGGACATCACGCTTGGTCTGCCACGCGTCGAGGAGCTGTTCGAGGCCCGCAAGCCCAAGGGCCAGGCGGCCATCAGCGAGTTGAGCGGGACCGTGGAGTTCGTGGAGGTGCGGGGTCGGCGCGAGGCCAAGATCACGGCGGAGACGGGGGAGACGGAGAACCACCCCATCCCGTTCGGGGCCCGGTTGCGCGTGCACGAGGGCGATCGCGTGCAGGCCGGGGACGAACTCACCGAGGGCCCCATCAACCCGCACGACATCGTGAAGGTCAAGGGTGTCCGCGGCGTGCAGAGCTACCTGCTGCAGGAGGTGCAGCGTGTCTACCGCAGCCAGGCGGTGGACATCAACGACAAGCACGTGGAGATCATCATCCGCCAGATGCTGCGCAAGGTGAAGGTGGATGACCCAGGGGACAGCGAGCTGCTGCCGGGCGGGCAGGTGGATCTGTACGAGCTTGAGGAGGAGAACGCCCGCACGACCGCGGCCGGTGGCCGGCCGGCCGTGGCCAAGCCGGTGCTCCTCGGCATCACCAAGGCGTCGCTGGCCACGGATTCATTCCTTTCCGCCGCCTCGTTCCAGGAGACGACGCGCGTGCTGACCGAGGCCTCCATCAAGGGCAAGCGCGACGGGCTGCTGGGGCTCAAGGAGAACGTGATCATCGGCAAGCTGATCCCCGCGGGCACG
The DNA here is from genome assembly GCA_021827805.1 of Bacillota bacterium. GTDB lineage: Bacteria > Bacillota > Sulfobacillia > RBS10-35 > JAJYVN01 > JAJZWQ01. Next base: position 2,511 of record JAKAUG010000465.1, read on the forward strand.
GGCATGAGCCGCTACCGCAACATCCGCGTCTGGGCCGAGGGCGATGACGAGGAGGAGGCCGGCGTCCAGGAAGACGATCTGGCGGCGTACACCCCCCTGGAGGAGATCGAGCAGCAGGGCCCGGTGGCGGGGCAGACCGTGGGTTCGACTCCGGCCGCGGACGAGTAGCCAACGGGTCGACACCGGCCGGGCGTCCCACCACCGGCCGGTGTCCTCTGTTGTGTCGGCGTTCCGTTGACTGGTCCAGATGCGGGTGCTAAAATACGCGGGCGTCTCCGCTGGTAGGTGCTTGACCATGCTGGAGGAGTTGCGCAAGGCCCCTCGCCGCACGGTCGGCACCAAGCAGACCGCGCGGGCGGTCGAAAAGGGCGAAGCGGTCGCGGTGTTCGTGGCCCGGGACGCGGAGCCCCACGTTGTGCGTCAACTGGTGAGCCAGTGTCGCCAGAAGGGCATCCAGGTCCATGAGATCGACACGATGCGGGAGTTGGGCCTGAGTTGCGGGGTGAAGGTGGGAGCGGCCTCCGCCGCCATCCTTGGGCCCCGCACCGGTCCCTGGGGCGCGGCGAATCGCTGACCGGAGAGGCGCTTGAGCGGCTTCCCGGTTCCGCCGGGAAGCCGCCAGTGTGTTCGGGTCCAATGTACGGGCGGGTAGACTGTGCGGGGGTGTGCGTGTGCCGACCATCAATCAGCTGATCCGGCATGGGCGGAAGGACTCCGTCAAGAAGTCCAAGGCGCCGGCGCTGCGGGGGAACCCACAGCGGCGTGGCGTGTGTCTGGTGGTGCGCACGGCCTCGCCGAAGAAGCCCAACTCGGCCCTGCGCAAGATCGCCCGTGTGCGACTGACGAACGGCATCGAGGTGACCAGCTACATCCCCGGTGAGGGGCACAATCTGCAGGAACACTCGGTGGTGCTGGTGCGCGGCGGGCGTGTCAAGGACCTGCCTGGCGTGCGCTACCACATCATCCGCGGCACGCTGGACGCCAGCGGTGTCGACAAGCGTCGGCGTGGGCGCAGCAAGTACGGGGCCAAGCGCCCCAAGAAGTAGGCACGGACGCGGCGGTTGCAGTACGGGAGGGAAGACGGTTGCCCAGACGCGGAGTCGTACAGCGGCAGGAGATCGCCGGGGATCCCATGTACCACAACGTGCTGGTGGCGCGACTCATCAACAAGATCATGCAGCACGGGGACAAGGGCTTGGCGCAGCGGCTGGTGTACGCGGCCTTTGACACGATCGCCGAGCGTACCCAGGGCAACCCGGTGGAGGTCTTCGAGGCCGCCATGCGCAACATTTCCCCCGCGCTTGAGGTGCGGCCGCGCCGCGTGGGCGGCGCGACCCTCCAGGTGCCGAGCGAGGTCCGCCCGGAGCGGCGCACCTCGCTGGCCATGCGCTGGCTGGTGCAGTTCACCCGCAAGCGCACGGAGCGAGGCAGCGCCACCCGTCT
>JAKAUG010000229.1 GCA_021827805.1 Bacillota bacterium
ACCTCTGCACCAACCTCACCTCCTGCGTGCGCAACCCACCGACATCATAGTGCATCTTTATGCACTAGTCACCTGCGTCCCAGACCACCCGACCGTCCACCACGGTCACGCGCGCGCGGCCGCGCAGCCGGCGGCCCTCGAGCGGCGTCGCGGCGCCGCGCGAGGCGAGGGCCTGCCCACGCACGATCCATTCCTCTTCAGGATCCCAAACGCTGGCGTCCGGCAGCCCGCCCGGCCCGAGCGTGCCTCCGGGCAGGCCCAGGGCGCGAGCGGGCCCGACCGCGGCTGCCCGGACCAAGCCCTCCGCGCCCAGGAGGTCCAGTCCCACCGCCAGGGTGGTCTCGAGCGCGCTGGCCCCGGGAGTTGCATAATCATACTCACAGGCCTTCTCCTCCTCGGGGCAGGGCCGATGCCCCGAGGCCAGGACGAGGCGGCCACCGCGGATGCCCGCCAGCAGGGCCTCGCGGTCCTCGGCCCCGCGCAGGGGCGGTTCCAGACGCGCGCGGCTGTCGTAGCCGGCCACCGCTGCCTCGTCCAGCAGCAGATGGTGGGCCGTGACCCCCGCGGAGGCCTGGCCCAGGTGCTCCAGCGAGGAAGCGGCGGACAGGGCCGTGAAGTGCAGATGCCCACCGGCGGCCGTCTGCAGCAGGGCGTCCCGCGCCACCGCCGCGGCCTCGGCCACCGCCGGGATGCCCCGCAGCCCGAGCGCGAAGGAAAGCGCACTCTCGTGCGCCACGCCGCCTGGGGAGAGATCGGCCAGCTCAGGCCGCACGCACACCGCGCGGCCGAGGCTGGCCGCATAGCGCAGCCCATCCAGCACCAGGCGCGGGGAACCAGAACGCTCCGGCCAGTCGCTGTACGCCACCGCGCCCGCCCGCGCCAACAGCCCGAGCTCGGCCAGGCGTCCGTCCTGGCTCAGCGCGCCCACCGCGTGCAGGCGCAGCGGCAGTCCGGCTTCCCCAAGGGCCGCGATGCGCCGGGGGTCGGGGCTGCGGGTGAAGGCGACCAGGGCTGTGTATCCTCCGGCGACCCCCGCGCGCGCCAGGGTCTGGGGATCCTCGCGCCAGGGGTCCGGATCCAGCTCCAGGTGGCAGAGGGCGTCGATCAGCCCGGGCAGCACAAGCAGGCCACGGCAGTCCCGGCGCTGCCAATCACCGGCGGGCCCCGGCCCGCCGCAGGGGCGGACCACGGGCGCCCCGCCCCGCGGCAGGTAGACATCGGCGGGACCGTCCCAGCCCAGGACCGGATCGACCAGGCGCCCCCCCACCAGCGCGATCATGCCGCGCCCCCACCCTCCAGGAGCTGGTAGAGCACGGCCATGCGCACGGCCACCCCGGCGCGCACCTGCGCCTCCATCTGGGCGGCGGGCAGTTGCATCGCGGCCGGGCTGAGCTCGACCCCGCGATTGACCGGGCCCGGGTGCAGCAGCAGCGCCCTGGGGCAGAGCGCGCCCAGGCGCTCCGGGTCGAGCCCCCACAACGCGCGATACTCGGCGAAGCTCGGGATGAGCCCGGCCTCCTGGCGCTCGCGCTGGATGCGCAGGGCCACCACCACGTCGGCGTCCCTGAGCGCATCCTCAAGATCCGACGCCACGCGGGCCCCCAGTGCGGGACCGGCCTCGGGGGGGACCAGAGTCGGCGGGCCGGCCAGCACGACCTTGGCCCCCATCGCGCCAAAGGCCCGGGCGTCGGAACGTGCCACCCGGCTGTGGAGCACATCGCCCACGATGGCCACGCGCAGTTCCTCAAGCCGACCGAGTGCCCGGCGCACGGTGTACAGGTCGAGGAGCGCCTGCGTCGGGTGAGCGTGCGTGCCATCCCCCGCGTTCACCACCGGGACCTCGGCATGGCGGGCCGCGAACTCCGCGGCCCCGCTGGCCGGGTGGCGCAGCACGATCACGTCCGCCCCCAGCGCCCGGGAGGTGCGCACGGTGTCCAGGAGCGATTCTCCCTTGGACACCGAGCTGGACTGGGCGGCCAGGGAGAGGGAGTCCGCCCCCAGGGCCTTGCAGGCCAGCTCGAAGGAATGGCGCGTGCGGGTGCTCGGCTCGTAGAAGAGGAGCATCACGGTCCGGCCACGCAGGGCCGGCACCCGGGGAATGGGCCGCGCCAGGATCTCGGCCATGGACTCCGCGGCGTCCAGCAGGCCGTCGATCTCCTGGCGGGAGAGCCCGTCCACATCGCACAGGTTCCTGGTCCGCTCCAGGCCGACCGCCCCCACCTAGACCTGCTCCATGATGGCAACCTCGTCCCGACCATCGATCTCGGTCAGGCGCACCTCCACAACCTCGCGGCTGGACGTGGGCACGTTCTTGCCCACGTAGTCGGCGCGGATGGGCAGCTCGCGGTGCCCCCGGTCCACCAGCACCGCCAGCTGGATCTCGGCCGGACGGCCCAGGTCCACCAGCGCGTCCAGGGCGGCGCGCACGGTACGACCCGTGTACAGCACGTCATCGACCAGGACGATCGTCCTGCCCGCCGGATCGCCCGGCATGCGGGTACGCCCAACCTGCGGACGGTCGTGCTTCGTCGTGAGGTCGTCCCGGTACAGGGTGATGTCCAACTCGCCGATGGGCGGCAGCACACCCTCGAAGGCGTTGATCTCCCGCGCCAGGCGTTCGGCCAGGGGCACCCCGCGGCGCCGCACGCCCACCAGCCACAGCCCCACGGCCCCGCCGTGCCGCTCGACGATCTCATGGGCCATGCGGCGCAGCGCGCGGCCCACGGCCGCCTCGTCCAGGATGATCGCCTTCTCACGCAGGCCCACCATGTACCCTCCCCAGTGCCGGGCACGCCAAAAGGGCGTCCCCGGCCGCGTGGACACGCAGCGAGCACGCCCTGAAAGGCTTGATCTCAGTTGCCTTCTGGCGGCCCTTGCGCGCCTCGCCGGGCGTGCTTAAAGGGTCCGGATCCAACCGCCACTATAGCAGAACCCGCCGCTGCCGCGTCAAGGGGTGCCCGCGGCGCGTGCCCCGCGTTCCGCCGGACCGGCTAGGCCAGGGTCCCCCCATCGGGGGCGCGCGCTGGCACCGCGCCGGTCACCGCGCCGTGGGCCACGCCGGCCCAGAGCACCAACAGGAGGGCGGGCGCCGTGCCAGGCACGGTGGCCATCCCGCCAAAGAGCCCTCCCATGTCTTCGCCCAGCACCCAGACGGCCGCCAGCCACAGCACGGAGGTCGCCAGAACCCAGCGCTGGTGTGGCAGGACCCAGAGTCCAAGCCCCAGGGTCGTCAGCAACAGGACGAGCGCCAGATTGACGGCCACCGGCGCGGCGAGCAGCAGGGCGACGAAGCCGTTCACGGCGGTCAGCAGCCAGTGGGGCTGGGACATCATCGTGTTGTCCGCCACCGGGCTCGCCAGACCAAGCGAGGTCCAGAAGATCGGCGCGGCCTGGAGCACCGCGGCCAAGAGGAGCCAGGCTCCCACGAGGCGCGTGGCGCGCCGGGCGGTCGCCGCCCCGGGCACCAGGAGCAAGAGGCTCACGGACGCATACAGCAGCATGACGCCCGGGGCACCCGTCAGCGGGCTGGCGCTGCCGGTGAGGATCTGGCCCAGGCCTTCGCCGAACAGCCACAGCGTGAGCGCCCAGGCGGCCGAGATCAGCGCCCCGGCGCGGACCACCCAGCCCCTGCCGGCGAGCAGCGAGGCCGCCAGCCCGAGCTGCAGCGCGACCACCGCCCAGTTCAGCACGACCAGGTGGGGTGTCATCAGCTGCACAGAGCCGTTCATCCAGTGCTGCAGCCAGGCTGGCTGGGGCGTGGCCGGCACCTGCATCGTGGTGCTGAGCATATCCATGGCGAACATTCCGGGCTGGGTCTGCAAGAGGGCCCCGATCAACCAGAGCACACCCAGACCCACCTGCAGCCGCCGCTGTACCGAGGAGCCATCCGCCACCATGGCCGCACACCCCCCACCAAGGCATCGCCCTGAGATTCGCCACAGAAAT
>JAKAUG010000313.1 GCA_021827805.1 Bacillota bacterium
GGCGCCCGGGGCGGGGGGGGCTGGGGTGATCGCGGGGCGGGCGCCGAGCCAGGCGAGGCGGAGTTGGCGGACGGAGGGGCCGGAGCGGACGGAGTGGACGAGTTCTGCGTAGCGGCCGCGTCGCCAGACGATGAAAGCCACGGCGGGCCCCCGATCCGTAGTGTGCCTGTATGAACACTACGGGTCAAGCCCGCCTGGGGCGGGGCCGCGGGGACCCGGGGCGAAAGCGTGCGGGCCGGCGGTGAAAGAGCGGCTTGCCCCGGCCGTTCACGGTCTGGCCGGGGCAAGCCGCGGGTCCGCGCCTGGGGCGGGCGCGTCGCGACCGCCCCAGGGTGGTGCGCCCGCCCTGGCGCCGGCAGGCGCTCCCCGGTCCCCGCCCGCTCCGGCCCCGGTGGCCGGTGCCGCTGCCGGTTGCGCCACGGCAGGCGCCGGCGCGACAGGCGCGGCGTGGCCCAACCCGGCGTCCGCCGCGACCGCGCCGGGGGCAGTCGGGCGGGGCGCAACCGGCAGCGGCACGGCCGTCAGCCGCAGCGCCACCATGCTCATCTCGCCCCGCACCACGCTCTGCGGCACGTCCAGGCACAGTTCGCCTTCGGCGATCAGCCGCCGGCCCGTCGCCGCCTCGGCCTGGACGCCGCGCCAGGCCTTGGGGGAGCAGAACACGGTCACGGTCGCCGCCGCTGGTTCGGGCAACCCCTTTGGCGGACTCGTCTTGGTCGGACAGTCCAGTTCCAGGACCAGCGCGTCCTTCCACGGCCGGGGTGGCTCGATGAGCGTCCCGCTGGCCGTCACCTTCACGCCCACGCCGACACCCCCGGCGCTTCAGTTGCACGCCGCCGGCCGCCCTCCCTGCCGAGGGACGCAGCGGTCTTCTTCACGGGGCTCGTCGCCGAGGTCTTTGCGGAGGGGGCCCAGGGGGTGCCGGCGACGGTGCGGGAGACCGTGGCGTCGGTGGCGGCGGGTGCGGCGAGCATCACCGAGGTGGCGCTGCGGCTGGGGATCGACCGTTCCTCGGCCTCGCGCCACGTCGCGCGGGCGGAGGCCCTGGGGGTGATCCACAACGCGGGGTCGGCCCGGCGGGCGGCGGCTCTGCCCGGGCGACCCGCTACCGGCGGAGGGGACCGGCCTGCCCACCCCGGAGGCGCTGGAGGACGACGGTTCGTGACCCGCCCGGCCCTGGCGGCCCCCGGGCCTGTCGTGCAGTCGTGCGACCCCCCACCTCCCCCCGCCGTGCGGCGCACGGGGGTCGCAGCCGGGGTGAGTCTCGGCAGCGAGCGGGGGTGACCGCGACCCACCCCGGCGGTAGGCGGGGACGCACGGGCCACCGACGAGACGTACCCCAGACGGCCTCCACGGCCCCGGGCGGGACGACGGGGCAGGGGGACGGGCTGGGAGCGGAGTCGGTCTCCGCTATGCCTACCGAGGCCACTTCAGCGATGTCTGGCAGGGCCAGCGGAGTGGATACAGGATAAAGGCCGTGCTACCACAGCGCAGGCAAAGCCTACGCGATCCATTGGGCCTGTAAGGCTTCGCCCGTGGTCGGGAGTGTGGTCGCGCGCCCGAAATCGTGGTCACATCACCCGATAGACCTTGGGGCACAAGGGGTGTCCACGTGGTGGGTTGTGTAGTCGGCTGGATGCGGAAGGGAAGTAAGGAACATGACGGAAACGGAGAGTCTCCACGTCCGGCTGTCGGCCTCCGACCGGGAGGCCCTGCGGATCGAGGCCGCCGCGCAGCAGACGACCATCGCCGACATCGCCCGGCTGGCGATCCGCGAGCACCTGGCGCGGTCCACGGCCGCGCGTGCGGTGCCCGTCCTCGACGCCGCGCTGGGCAAGCACATCGACCGGCTGGCGGCCCTCATCGCCAAGACCTTCGTCGCCGCGGACATGGCCAACTGGCAGGCCAGCGCCCTCTGCAACGCGCTCGTCGGGGACATCCAGCCCGACGAGATCCTGGCCGAGGCGCGGCAGCGGGCCCTGATCGACCTGCGCCGCGCCGGTACGGACATCGGCGTGGACGAGGACACCTACGCGCCGCGCGCGTGAGGAGGGACGGGGCGGTGGAGCGGGGCCCGGCAACGGACACCGAGCGCGTGACCATCCGCTTCTCGGAAGACGACGTGGGGGCGCTGAGGCAGGAGGCGACGGCCACGCACGCGACCGTCTCCGAAGTCGTCCGGCTGGCGGTGCGGGCGCACCTGGGCCGGCAAGCCGCCCTGGGCCCTGGGCCCCAAGCCCCAGGGGATGCGGCGCCCGCAAGCAGGGACGGTCGGCCGCGAGGCGGCGGCGATCCCGTCCCCACTTGGGTTGCCGATAAGGATCGTGGCGCCAACCGACAAGTAGGACCACACGACGCCGGTCGTGGAGCGACAGTAGCGCACCGGGGGCCTCCGCCGCCGGGAAGGTCGCCCCAATGGGCACCCCAGGAGCCGTCTGGCATCGCCACCTACCGGACCCGTGGCGCCTCATGCGTGGCGGGAGGGGCCTCCGCCGCGGCCTCCACCACCAAACGTGACACCAGCACACGCCCCGCCTCGAACGCTGCACGCGCCAGTCGGTCCCGCACCGCCGCCTGCAGAGTGACCCTACTTGTCGGTTGGTGCCACGATCCTTACCGGCAACCCAAAACCCAACGCCGCACCGCCGCCTCGTCGGTCCGCGCGAACGCTCCATGGATCATAGTACGCATGCCCAGCGGTAGCACTCATCGAACTGGGTCAGGGGTGGAGTCGGCAGGGAGCCATCGCTGGCTCAGCGGGGTCGGGCAGCCGAAGCGCGCCAGCCCACCCTCCCTCCACCGGGCAGCGATGGCTTGACACCATCGTGGGACGTTCCATCTTGCCGCAGGCGGCCATCTAGGTCCGGCTGTCTGCCGGAACAGCGCTCTGCCCGGACTTCAAGAATGTGATGCGGAAAGAGGTGTCGCGGGTTGCACTCGAATATCGAACGTCGTGGGCGCAGAGTTCTGGGCGCGATCCTGGCAGGTGCGCTGGTCTGGGTGCTGGCCGATGGAGGCGCGTTGGCGGCCAGCCCGCAACCCGTGCCCCTGGGAACCGCTGCGACCTTCGCAGTGCTGGCCGGGTCCACCGCGACCAATACTGCAGATTCTACGCTCATCGGCAATCTCGGACTCGCACCTGGGACATCCGTGACTGGGTTCCCGCCCGGCACCGTGACCGGATCGGTCTACATCGCGGACGCCACCGCGACGCAAGCACAAATCGACATGAACAACGCGTATGGAAATGCGGCGGCCCGCACGGGCGGCACGCCCGTTGCCGGTGGGACCCTGGGCGGGCAGACCCTCGTGCCTGGCGTCTACAATTCGGCCAGCTCCCTGGCGGTGAACGGCAACCTGACGCTGGATGGGCAGGGCAACTCCAGCGCAGTGTTCATCTTTCAGGCAGGCTCGACGCTGACCACGGCTTCCGGCAGCACCATCACGCTTACCGATGGCGCCCAGGCCTGCAACGTCTTCTGGCAGGTCGGCAGTTCCGCCACCCTCGGGACGGGCTCCGTCCTGCAGGGAACCGTTCTGGCGCTCACCAGCATTACGGCTGACACCGGGGCGTCGGTGGGCGGTGGACTCCTGGCCCATAATGGCGCCGTGACTCTGGACGGCAATCAGATTGACGCGTCGGGATGCACCTCCACTGGGGCCACCGGAGCGACTGGGGCCACCGGAGCGACTGGCGCCACTGGGGCGACTGGGACCACTGGGACCACTGGCTCGACTGGAGCAACTGGGACCACTGGGGCGACTGGGACCACTGGGACCACTGGCTCGACTGGGGCAACTGGGACCACTGGCTCGACTGGGACCACTGGCTCGACTGGGGCAACTGGCTCGACTGGGGCAACTGGGGCAACTGGGGCAACTGGGGCCACCGGAGCGACTGGGGCAACCGGGGCCACCGGGGCCACCGGAGCGAC
>JAKAUG010000385.1 GCA_021827805.1 Bacillota bacterium
CATATAGCGCACGACCGACAGATCATGGGAGATGATCAGGTAAGTCAGTGCGTGATCAGCCTGCAGGCGCTTCATCAGGTTGAGGATCTGTGACCGGATCGACACGTCCAGAGCCGATACGGGCTCGTCGGCGACAATAAGCCGCGGGTTGAGCGCGAGCGCTCGCGCGAGACCGATCCGCTGCCGCTGTCCGCCAGAGAACTCATGCGGAAAGCGATCGAGCGCACCCTGGCTGAGGCCGACCTCCGCCAGCAGTTCGGCACAGCGCCGCGGTACACAGCGCAGGACGGCCACCTCGGGATGCATCTGCTCGACAACCTCCCGCAGCATGGCGCGCACACTGCGCCCACGGAGCAGATGCCCGTGCACCCGGACACCATAGCGTCCCGCCAGACGCTCCACATGCTCCAGCAACTGGGCGGCACGGTCCGTCTCCTCGCCCGGGGGCGCGCCCAGCGGTGTGGACAGAGGAACGAGCACCGGCGCCAGCACGTCCAGCACCCCTCCGGGTGCCGTGATCCCGGTGGCCAGCCGCACGGCCGGGTCGCACGGGCCGATCGTCTCCCGGTCCACCAACAGAAGGACGCGGGACCAGCCAGCCGTCCGGGGTCCAGCGGGCCACCTCAGCCAGCTCATCCGTCTCCCTCCCCCTCGCCCGGCGCCCGCGAGGGATCCCCGATGACGATGAAGTCCACCCAGGGCAGGCGCTCCATGATGGCCTGCAGGATGGAGGGCCGCCACGGTGGGCGCCGTCCCCGGGCCGCCCCCGCCAGAACATGCGTCACACGCGACCTGCGCGCATGGGCGGCCACCGCCTGCTCAAGACCCCCGCGTCCCGCCGGGGCCGGCAGCACGCGCAGGGGAATCCGGAGCGTGTCGCAGATCCGCTCCAGTTCCGCGAGCCGCTCGGCGGAGTGCGCATCGCCGTGCGGCACATGCAGCACCTCCGCCTCGCACTGCAGGCTGCGGGCCAGCCGCCAGCCGCGGCGGACGACGCGCTCGTCACCCGGCCAGCCCGCCGCCAGGATGAGCAGCCGATCGCCCAGCGAGGGCACGGCCGGCGCCACCGGAGAGTCTGGTCCACCCGCGGAGTCCACGCGCCGGTCCTCGATGAGCCGCGCGGTCTCGCGCAGGGCGATCTCGCGCAGGGCCGTCAGCCGCTCCGCCCGGAAGAAGCCCTCCAGGGCCGCCTCGACCCGCTCGCGAGGATACACCTTGCCCTGCCGGATACGCTCGCGCAATTCCTCCGGCGGGAGATCGATCGCGACGATCTCGTCGGTCTCCTGGCTCAGGAACGCGTCCGGCAGGGTCTCCCGCTGGCGGACGTGCGTGACGGCCGCCACCTGGTCGTTCAGGGACTCAAGGTGCTGGACGTTCAGGGTCGCCCACACGTCGCTGCCCGCGCGGAGGATGGCGCGCACATCCTCGAAGCGCTTGGTGTGGGGGCTGCCGGGCAGGTTGGTGTGGGCGAGTTCATCCACCAGGACGATCCGCGCCCGGCGCGCCAGGACGGCATCGAGGTCCATCTCCCCCAGGGTCGCCCCGCCGACGGCCACCTGCCGTGGCGGTACGACCTCCAGGCCGCGCAGCAGGGCCTGCGTCTCCGGACGGGCGTGCGGCTCGACGTAGCCCACCACGACATCCGCGCCCGCGCGGTGGGCCCGCTGGGCGTCCTCCAGCATGGCGTACGTCTTGCCCACCCCGGCGGCGAAGCCCAGGTAGACCTTGAGCCGCCCACGCTCAGAGATGGAGCGCCCCGTGTCCGTCGTGCCTCACCTGCCCGCGCCGTTGCAGGACATCCACCACCAGCACGACCCCGCAGCCGAGTCCGAGCGGCGGCCAAAACCACCCTGTGCTCGCGGGCAGCAGGGTCGCCCCGAGGCGCGCACCATCGCAGAGCGCCGCCAGCGAGACCAGGGCCAGGATGTGCCGTCGGACCCGGCGGGCACCGACCACGATCGCGGGGAGCTTGCTCGGATCCGCATCCAGATCCAGGGCGGTGGGCCTCGACGCGGCCCAGCCCGGCCCCGCCAGCACAAAGCGCGCCACCTGGGGCGGTGGCGCCGCCATCCCCGCTTCCAGGGTGATCGCCACCCCGAGGCCACGGTTGCGGAGGGTACCCGCGGCCTTGAACACCTCGGCCGGGTCGTCGACCAGCGAGAGCGCGATGCCCTGCGCGCCCACCTCATCGAGCGAGGGACGCTCTCCCGCTTGGCGCAATTCGACGACGCCGAGCGGCCGCCCTCCGTCCGCAACCCCCAGACACTGCCCGCCGCGCCCCGCGATGGCCGCCTCCAGGGCCACCGCCTCCTCCGGCCAGGCTCCGCCGCGTTCGGCCACCCGGCGTGCCACCTCTGCCGGAGTGCCGCAGAGCGGTTCACGGGCCACCAGCGGTGGATACCCCCCGCGGTGCTTGGCCAGGATGACCACCGAGCGACCCGGCCCTCCCTCCACCTCCATGCTCCCCTGACGGGCCACGGCCGCCAACTCCTCCGCACCGACCCCCGCCAGCGGCCAGAACTCGACGGCCGCAAGCGTTCCGTCCTCCCGCACCGCGGCGGTCGGTACCACCAGCGCCTGGCAGCCCGCGGCGCGGACCAGGGCGCGCCGCTGGAGCAGCACCACCCTCCAGCGCCGCCAGAAGGCATGCTCCAGGGCCGCCGCGACGCCCAGGGCCAGCGCGGTCAGGTAGGGGGGCACCAGCGCCCAGCGCGCCAGGCTGACGCTCCAGGGTCGCACGAGCAGGAAGGCGCCGATCGCCGCGGTCAGGGCGGTGGCCGGCCACCAACGGGGCAGCAGCGGGGCGCGCCGCTCAGGCACGACCACAGGCCGCTCCAGGGGCTCCACCACGACCGCCCCGCTGAGGATCCTGCTCCCGGCCAGGACCGTATCGCGGCCAGGCCGGGGTTCACGCACCACCGGCGCGGACTCGCCCGTCACCGCGGCTTCGTCGACCGTCGCCCTGCCAGCCACGACCAGGCAGTCCACAGCGACCTCCGCGCCCGCGCCCAGCGTGGATGTCGGGCTCAATGCCCGCCCTCCAGCCGCTGGAGCGCCAGGTTCAGTCGCAGCACGTTGACGTGCGGAGCCCCGAACAGCCGAATGAACACGCCGTTACGCGTGTCTTCCCGCACCAGACGCCGCAGCGTGGAAGGAGAAAGGCCTGTCGCGGCGGCGACACGCGGCACCTGCAGCAGGGCGGAGGCGGGCGTAATGTCTGGGTCCAGGCCGGAACCCGAGCTCTCCAGCAGGTCGAGCGGCACCTGATCGGCCCGCGCGCCGGGATCGGCGGCGAGGAAGGTCTGGAGGTTGGCCTTGACCTCCGCCTCCAGCGCGGCGTTGGTCGGCCCGAGGTTGCTGCCACCAGAGTTGTTGGCCGCGTAGGGCTCTGGCTTTCCCGTCGCGGGATTGAGCGTCGCCGACGGCCGCCCCCAGAACCAGCCGTTGCCGCTGAAGTTCTGGCCGATGTGCGCCGAGCCCACGATCTGCCCGGAGGCGTTGCGGATCATCGAGCCGTTCGCCTGGCGGTGGAACGCGAGTTGGCCCACGCCCACGACCGCCAGCGGGTAGAGCAGGCCGCAAATCACCCAGAACACGAGCGTGACGCGCACGGCGGAAAGCACTGCGCGCAAGCCGTCCAAGACAGAGCCCCCCTCGGTTTCCGGCTCCGGACCCCCCGGGCGCGGGGCAGGTGACCCTCCGACCGCCCCGTCGCCACGACCTCAGTAGAGATGGAACGCTGTCAACACAAGGTCGATCGCCTTGATGCCGAAAAAGGGAAGGATCACTCCCCCGATGCCATACATCAGCATGTTGCGCACCAGCATGTCGCTGGCCCCCATCGGGCGATAGCGCACCCCGCGCATGGAGAGCGGAATGAGCGCTGGGATGATCAGCGCGTTGAAGATCAGGGCAGAGAGGATCGCG
>JAKAUG010000469.1 GCA_021827805.1 Bacillota bacterium
GGTCGGCAGCCTCGACGTGATCATGGGGGAGGTGGACCGCTGATGGGTGGGCGGTGCATGCAGGGTCCGAGGGGGATGGCCTGGTGAACATCTGGCTCGCAGCCGTGCTCAAAGCCGTGGCGGTCCTGATGTTCCTGGGATTGAACGCCTTTGTGCTCATCTGGGGAGAGCGCAAGGTGTCCGCCTACATCCAGCGCCGCTACGGTCCACTGCGCGTAGGTGGCCCGGCCGGCATCTTCCAGTCGGCGGCGGACATCCTCAAGCTCCTGGCCAAGGAAGACGTCATGCCGGGGGATGCGGACCGCTGGCTATGGCTTCTGGCCCCCATCGTCTCGCTGGTGCCCGCGACACTGGTGTACCTGGTGCTGCCGATCGGGCGCACGGTGGTGCTGCAGAACCTGAACATCGGGCTCGTCTTCTTCTCTTCGGTCACCTCCTTCAGCCTGCTCGCCGTGTTCATGGCGGGCTGGGGCAGCAACAACAAGTACTCGCTGCTGGGAGCCATGCGCGCGGGCGCGCAGCTCTTCAGCTACGAGATTCCGCTGATCCTCTCCACCATCGGCGTGGTCATCGTCACCGGGACCCTCACCCTGCAGCGCATCGTCCAGTACCAGACGCACCACGCGTGGTTCGTATTCCCCCAGATCCTGGGATTCCTCGTCTTCTTCGTGGCCTCGCTGGCCGAACTGAACCGCACGCCCTTCGACCTCTCGGAGGCCGAGTCCGAGCTGATCGCCGGGTATTTCACCGAGTACAGCGGCATCCGCTGGGCCCTGTTCGCCATCGCCGAGTACAGCAACCTGTTCACCACCTCCGCCCTGGGGGTCACGCTGTTCCTGGGCGGCTGGCACGGACCGTGGCTGCCGGGCTGGGTCTGGTTCCTCCTGAAGTCCTACCTGTGGGTCTTCGTCGGCATGTGGATCCGCTGGACCCTGCCGCGCGTGCGGATCGACCAGCTCATGGACCTGGGGTGGAAGTTCCTCTTCCCCGTCTCCGTGGCGAACATCCTGGGCACGGCACTCTACCTGGTGGTGAGATGAGCCCATGGCGCTGTTAGAGCGGCTTTGGAACACCGGCAAGAGCATGGTGGTCGGCCACGCCATCACCATCCGCGAGATGGTGAAGAAGCCGATCACGGTGTGCTACCCCGAGGAGCGCGTGACCCCTGAGCGGGGCTCGCGCAGCGTGCCCGTCCTCAAGGTCAACGAGGCGAGCGGTCTGCTCAACTGCGTCAGCTGCGGCCTCTGTGAGCGCAGCTGCCCACCCTCCTGCATCGAGATCGTTCAGGCCGTGGATGCCAACGGGAAGAAGAAGCCCTGGCCCGAGACCTTCGAGCTGGATCTCTCGCACTGCATGGTCTGCAACCTTTGCGTCGAGGCCTGTCCCTTTGATGCCCTGGAGATGGCGGATGTGCTGGAGCTGTCCACCTATCAGGTGCAGGATCTGGTGTTCAACAAGGAGCAGCTCGCGGAGCTCTGGAAGACGAGCCGCGCCTTGCGCGTGGCCGGCGGTGAGCGGATCTAGAGGTCGCGAGGCCCGCCCGACGGCGGGCCCGCGGCTGGCGCAGGGGGTGCCCCCGTGGACTGGCCCATGGCCGCCTTCGTCTTCCTGGGAGCGATGGTCCTGTATTCGGCGTGGAGGGTGGCCACCGCGCCACTGATCACGCACGCCGCCCTGTTCTTGGCGGCGAGTTTTGCCGGGGTGGCCGGGCTCTTCTTCCTTCTCGAGGCGGACTTTCTGGCGGCTGTGCAGCTGCTGCTGTACGCGGGCGCGGTGATGACCGTCGTCATCTTCGCGATCATGCTCGCGGAGATGCGCGAGCTTGAGGACGCCGCGCCGCACGCCGGCTGGCTGGCCCAGTTGCGCTCCGGGCGCCTGGGTTGGGCACCGCTGGCCGGATCCGTGGCGCTGTTCGCGGTCCTCGTCGCGGCCTACGAGCGCGGCGCGGCCGGCTGGCCGAAGACGGCCCTGCCGGCCCCGGCGGACTCAACGCGCTTCGTGGCGGGCGCTCTGTTCGGTCCGTATGCGCTGCCGTTCGAGGTCGCCTCGGTGCTGCTTCTGGCCGCCCTGGTGGGGGCCGTCATCCTGACCCGCGTCGAGGGGAAGGGCCGATGACCGCAAGCGGTGTGCCGCTGGTGGATTTTCTGGTGTTGGCGGCGGCTCTGTTCTGCATCGGCCTGTTCACCGCGCTGCGCCGCAGCAACGCCATCGTCATCCTGATGGGCATCGAGCTGATGCTCAACGCGGTCAACGTGAACCTCGTGGCGTTCTCGCGCTTTCTGCCGCAGAACAACGACCGGGGGCAGGCCTTCGCCACGTTCGTGCTGGCCGTGGCGGCGGCCGAAGCCGCGGTCGGGTTGGCGATGGCGATCATCGTCTCCCGGAAGCGGAACACGATCGCCATCGAGAAGATCGACCTGATGCGCGGCTAGGCGCGACGGTGCGAAGGGGACGGTGATTCCAAGGTGCTCGCGGCTGCGCCCCTGGTGCCCACCCTGACCTTGGTGGCCTATCTGCTGCACGTGGCCCTCGGGCGTCGTGTGGGAGAACGGACGGCCCTGTTCGGCATCGTGGCCCTGGGGGCTGGGGCGGTACTGTCCGTGGTCATGCTGGTCCTCGCGGCGGGAGGGGCCACCTACCACGCCAGCATCCCTTGGCTGAACATCGCCGGATACCACGTGCGCATGGGCTTCACGGTCGGCCCCCTGGAGGCCGTGCTGCTGTCGATGGTGACGATCGTCTCCTGCCTCATCGAGATCTATTCGATCGGCTACATGCACGGCGACCGGCGGTTCAACCGTTTCTACTGCAACGTGACCCTGTTCGTGACGGGGATGCTGACGGCGATCATCGCCGACAACTTCATCCTCTTCTTCGCCGCATGGGAGATCATGGGCCTGTGCTCCTACCTGCTCATCGGCCACTGGTTCGAGGAAGCGGCCAACTCGCGGGCGGCCACCAAGGCCTTCCTCGTCACCCGCATCGGTGACGTGGGCCTCCTGCTCGGCATCTGGTGGGCCTTTGCCGCCACGCACACCTTCAACTTCGCCCAGCTCCCTGGGGCCCTGGCGGCGGCGCACCTCTCGGGGGCGACGCTGAACGCCATCGCCCTGCTGATCTTCCTCGGGGCCGTCGGCAAGTCGGCGCAGATCCCCCTGCAGATCTGGCTGCCGGACGCGATGGCGGGTCCCACCCCGATCAGCGCGCTGATCCACGCGGCGACCATGGTGGCCGCTGGCGTGTTCCTGGTCGCCCGCACGTACGGCATCTTCACGCTGGCACACTCGGCCCTGTTCGCCGTGGCGCTGGTCGGCGGCCTGTCGGCGTTCATCCCGGCCACCATCGCCTGCGTGCAGACGGATATCAAGAAGGTGCTCGCGTACTCCACGATCAGCCAGTTGGGCTACATGATGCTGGCGATGGGCGTCTACGACATGGAGGCGGGGATCTTCCACCTCCTGACGCACGCCTTCTTCAAGGCCCTGCTCTTTCTGGCCGCGGGGAGTGTGATTCACGGCGCGGGCACGCAGAACATGCACGAGATGGGCGGACTGGCCAAGAAGATGCCGAACACCGCGTGGACCTTCATCGCGGGCTCGCTCGCCCTGGCCGCGATCTGGCCGTTCTCCGGCTACTTCAGCAAGGACGCCATCCTCGCGGCGGCATGGGACTCCCCGGTGCGCATCCTGTGGTGGCTGGGGACGCTGGGGGCTGGCCTGACCGCCTACTACATGACGCGCGCCGTCATCCTGACCTTCTTCGGGGAGCCCCGCTCGCAGCACCACCACGAGCATGCGCATGAATCGCCGCGTGTGATGACGCTGCCCCTCTGGATCCTGGCCGTGCCGGCCACGTTCCTTGGCTTCGCGGCGGGCTGGATCCGGCACCTGCTGGCGCCGCAT
>JAKAUG010000395.1 GCA_021827805.1 Bacillota bacterium
GAGCACATGCTGCCCCGCGCTCAGACAGAAGAGGAGGGGATTGCGATAGATGCCCTCCGCGTCACGGGCATCCACCGTGCGCCACTGCGGGACCTGCACAGGGAGCGGCTGCAGGTCATCGCCCTGATTGTCCTTGATGTAGTTGACATAGCCCGTCTTGGGGTTCGGGGTCGCGCCGGTTTCCTTCCAAACGTTGTTGAACGGGACCTGGCGAGCCTCCTGGTACTCGTAGCCGTCGTACCCGGCCGGCTGCCCGTTGGTGCCGGCGAGATCGAGGGCGCAGGCCTGAGCCTTTGGATCCTTGGGGTTGGCGATGGTCCACGCTGGCGACGGCGTCGTCAACGTCAGATCGTTGAGAGGATTGATCCAGCCAGGAAGTTGGTTCGGGGCAATGCCGGCCGCCTCGGCGGCGGTGACAGCCTGGGAGTTGGTCGGCGTGCTCGTCTTGCTGATGGGTACGGTCGGTACCGTTCCCGGAGGATCAATCATGAAGCCGCGTTCGGCGGAGTTGCTGCGTCCGCACAGTTGACCCCCGACGTTCCCCACGCTGCCGCCGCTGTTGATCTCCGCCATGGTGGTGAGGCCCGGAGCGAAACAGGAGGCGTAGTTGTAGTACGTCATCGAGAGTTCGTACAGCCCAGCCTTGGCCACGGTGAACGGGAAGTCCACCGATTGGAGATCCCCTGGCCACTGGAGCGCGGCCGACGTATTGCCATCCAGCGCCCCGGCCGGGATGACGGCGGGCGGCGTGGTGCCATTGGCCTGGAGCACCGGGTTGGTGTAGTGCGTTGGATCGATGGGCACCTGTACGCTGGCCGGAACCTCGGTGGCACCCTGCTGGTTCCACTGCTGCAGGGCGCTGAAGAAGGTACGCTGCTCCAGGGCCGAGAGCGGGAGCACCGTGGCGTCCAGCTTGGCACTGGATGCGAGGCTCGCTTGGGCGAAACCGTTGATGGGCAACACGAAGGGGGCCATGTTCAGCTTCGGATTCAGGGCAGGCGGAGCTTTGGGTATCGGCAGCAGTTTGGATGCCGTGGCGCACGGCGAGCCACCGGAAGCCGCCGTGGCGCTGGTGGAACTGGTCGAAGAGGAACCGGACGACGAGCTGGACGAACTGCTTGAGGAGGTGCTGGAACTCTTCGAGGAGCTGAGCGCCGGAGAGGCACTGGAGCTCTTCCCGGAAGCCGAAGAAGTCGAGGAGCCAGCCGTGGACGAGGAAACCCCACTGGATGTGGTCGAGACACACGTGGCGCCAGCCGCGGCGCCGGTGGAACTGGACCCGCTGGAGGCCGAACTCGAAGCAGAAGTTGAGGAAGAACTGCTTGCAGTCGCGGCGGTGCCGCCGGGCGCGGTTGCCGCCGCCATCGCCAGACCTGAGCCGGATGCAACCAGCGTGGCCCCCAAGACCACCGCCAGAATCGACCGTTCCGTCAGGGCCCGCCCGCGCCGCCTCGTCAACGCAGTCACCCCACCCACTGTCAATCGCAAGCCGACACCCAAGCGGAAACATGGTGCGTCCGTCGGGTTTCGGCGCAGGATGGTTTCTTCCCTGCAAGCAGACGCGAACCTCCTGTGGGATTGCCCACATCTGACGACCGACCGCCACATACGCTGCGCCGCAGGGTGTGTCGCGTCCCCGCCACGGATGGCCCCGAGGGCACGTTGGGGCGGTATCGCCGCCATTTGGCAGGTTTGGTTGAGGTTGCGGGAACGAACGGAGCAACGACAGCAGGAGTTCGACTGATCAGCGCCAACCATTGGATTTGGTCACTTCGGGGGATGGGTTGAAGGGTTATGGAGGGATACGACCGCGGGCACGGGCCGCGGTCGGCTTGCCGTCTCTGGGGAGGGGCGCCATGGCGGACGGGTCGGAATCAGCGGGACAGAACTCCGTGCTCGAGGTGCGCGACGTTGTCAAGACGTACGTGCGAGGCGGCCTGGTCGTCGAGGCGCTCAAGGGAGTCTCCTGGACAGCGGAGCGGCAACGCATGACGCTGTTGCGGGGGCGCTCCGGTTCGGGCAAGACGACCATGCTCAATCTGATCGCCGGGCTCGACCGTCCCACCTCCGGCAGCATCCGGTTCGAGGGCCGAGAGACGACGTCGCTGGCCGACGCCGAGTTGACGCGGTTCCGCAGGCAGGAGATCGGCCTGGTCTTTCAGACGTTCGCGTTGCTTCCCACATACTCCGCTTTCGAGAACGTCGATCTGGTGCTGCGCATCGCTGGCGTGGATGCGGTCAGCCGCGAGGCGCGCGTCCGCGAGGTGCTGGGCTTGGTGGGGCTTGAAAAGCGCATGCATCACCGGCCGTTCGAACTCTCGGGCGGCGAGCAGCAGCGGGTCGCCATCGCGCGGGCGTTGGCCACGCGGCCGCACCTGATCCTGGCCGACGAGCCCACCGGCGAGTTGGACAGCGCGACGGGGCTGGGGATTGTGCGCCTGTTTCGCCAACTGATGGAGGACGAGGGCGTCACGATCTGCCTGACCACACACGACTCCGCCGTCGCGGCTCTGGCCGACGTGGCCTATGAGATCGTGGATGGCCACATCGCCGGGCAGACGAGTGCCGCCGCCCGTGTGTCGTTGCCGAGCGCGTAGGTTTAGAGGGGGGCGACCTGTGTCTGCGCACCGAGAGGCTGTCCCGGCGGTGGGGGCACCGTTCGTTCGCTGCGAGGAACTGGTGCGCATCTATAAGGTGGCCGATCTGGAGGTCTTTGCCCTGCAGGGGTTGGACCTCGAGGTCGCCCGAGGCGAGCTTGTTGCCATCGTGGGCAACAGCGGCAGCGGAAAGTCCACCCTGCTCAACATCCTGGGAGGGCTGGATCGGCCGACCGCCGGGCGCGTCAGCGTCGGCGGCAAGGATTTGCTGCGGCTCAGTGGTGCCGAGATGCTGCGCTATCGTCGGGATGATGTTGGGTTTGTCTGGCAGAATCCATCGCGCAATCTCATCCAGTACCTGACCGTCCAGCAGAACGTCGAGCTGCCCCTGTTGCTGGCGGGCCGTCTGGACGGAGCCGGCCGGAAGTGGGCGGCCCAGTTGGTGGACGCCGTGGGGCTCGGCCACCGGAGGGCGCACCACGTCTCCGAGCTGTCCATGGGCGAACAGCAACGCGCGGCGATCGCGATTGGGCTGAGCAACCGCCCGGGCCTGATCCTCGCCGACGAACCGACCGGATCGGTGGACAACGCCAACGCCGAGGCGATCCTCGATGTCTTCCACCGCCTGAAGGAGGACTTCGGGACGACGGTGATCATCGTCACGCACGACCCCCGCGTGTCCACGCTGGTCGACCGGGTCGTCGGCATCCGTGACGGCAAGGCGAGCATGGAGTTCCTGCGCTCAAGCGGGCCGGTTGCCGCCGGCGCGGGAGAGCGCCGCGAACATGACGAATACGTCATGCTCGACCGTGCGGGACGGTTGCAGTTGCCCCCGCAGGTATTGGAGGAGTTGGGGGATGCGCGGCGTCTTCGGGTGAGCTGGGAGGATGGTCGTGTCGTCCTGCTGCCGCATGCGGGGTCATGAGCAACGTGTGCGGTGTGTGTCAACTGGTCACATGGTGATAGAGGAGTTGGGCATCGGGACCCGAACTTCAGGCGCTCGGGCGTCAGGCTTCGCACAACGCGGAACGGGGATGGGTAGGGTTTGACCTTGACTGGCACTGGTCGAATCTCGATGGGCGGGATCGCGGGTTGGCGCACCCTGCCGAGGAGGGGCGCGCGGTGAGAGTCCACGCGGCATTGCGTCGAGTGATCGCGGTGGGCGCGTTCGTCGCGACCGTGCTGGGACCCGGCCTGGCTTTGGCCGCGGTCCCCACGCTGAACTTTACGCTGGGCACCAACGGTCAGCCCGTACCGGCACCTCCGCCGTACACGCCCGTGGGCACCATCTACACC
>JAKAUG010000009.1 GCA_021827805.1 Bacillota bacterium
GCGAGGCGGCGGCGGTCTGGGCCCGCTCGCGGGCCCAGGGCACGCAGGCGCCGCTTTCCTGAGGCTGCGGAAGAGGAAGAGGTCCTGACCATGCACGGCGGCGGGGGAACCCGCTGCCGGCTGGCGGAACTCCGCGACGCGGTCCCAGCCTCCCGCCATGGCCGGCTGGTTCCGGCCATGGACCCCTCTTGTCATCCCGCCACGAACAGGGAAGATCACGGGTCGGCCGAATGGACCCCCAGGCCGGGCAAATGGGCGGGCCCATTCGGGCCTTGTGCGTGCGAAGAGGCGCCCGTACTCTATCACCGTAATCCTGCCCGGTAATAGGGATTTTGCGAGGGGGAAAACTGGGGATGCCGCAGGTGGCCGAGGACATCACGCAACTGATCGGACACACGCCCCTGGTGCAGCTGCGCAGCTTCGGGTCGGGGGCCCGCATTCTCGCCAAGGTGGAGGCCTTCAACCCCGGAGGGAGCGTCAAGGACCGCATCGGCCTGGCCATGATCCAGGCGGCGGAGCGGGAGGGGCGCCTCCGCCCGGGGGCCACCATCGTGGAGCCCACCAGCGGCAACACGGGGATTGCACTGGCCATGGTCTCGGCCGTCCGTGGCTACCGGCTCATCCTGGCCATGCCGGAGACGGCCAGCGTGGAGCGCCGCGCACTCCTGGCGGCCTACGGGGCCGAACTCGTCTTGACGCCGGGCCCTCAGGGCATGCGTGGGGCGGTGGCCCGCGCCGAGGAGATCCTGCGGGAGACGCCAGGCGCGTTCATGCCGCAGCAGTTCCAGAATCCCGCGAACCCGGCCGTGCACCGGGCCACGACCGGAGAGGAGATCTGGCAGGCGACCGGCGGCGAAGTGGACATCTTTGTGGTCGGCGTGGGGACCGGCGGGACGCTCTCGGGTGCGGGCGGCCTGCTCAAGGAGCGGCGGCCCGGACTCCGGGTGGTGGCGGTCGAGCCGGCGGCCTCCCCCGTGCTGTCTGGGGGCAAGCCCGGCCCGCACCCCCTGCAGGGCATCGGTGCCGGCTTCGTGCCGGACGTTCTGGACCGCGGCGTGATCGACGAGGTGCTGGCCGTGGCGACCGAAGACGCCCTCGGCGCGGCGCGCCAGCTGGCGCGCAGGGAGGGCGTCCTGGCCGGCCCCTCCTCGGGGGCTGCCGTCGCCGCGGCCGCGCAGGTGGCCGCCCGTGCGGAGAACGCCGGACGCACCATCGTGGTGGTCTTGCCGGATACCGGCGAGCGATACCTCTCCACGGGCCTGTTCCAGTCCGAGCCCGGCAACGTCTGAACATCTGTTGTCCACCCGCCCACGAAGGAGGAGCGCGCCATGCCCGTCTACCTGGACAACGCCGCGACCGCCAATCCCAAGGCGCCTGGGGTGGTTGAGGCCATGGCGCGTTCCCTGGGCGAGTGCAATGCGAACCCGGGCCACGGGGCGCACCGGCTGGCGGTCAACGCGGCCCTGGCGGTCTTCGCGGCGCGTGAGGAGCTCGCGAGCCTGCTTGGCGTGGCGGACTGCCGCCGCCTGGTCTTCACCGCCGGCGCCACGGCCTCGCTGAACCAGGCCATCTGGGGCAGCCTTCCCGCCGACGCGCACGCGATCTGCACCGCGTGGGAACACAACGCGGTGCTGCGGCCGCTCGCCGCCTGGAGGCGGCGGGGCGGCCAGCTCACGGTCCTGCCCGCTCCCGCTGGGCGGCTGCCGACGGTGGACGACGTGCGGCGGGCGCTGACACCCAGGACGCGCCTGGTCGTGCTCACCGCGGCGTCCAACGTCACGGGCGCGCTCCTCGACATCCAGGGGATCGGCCAGATGCTGCGCGAGCGCGGGGTGCGCCTGTTGGTCGACGGAGCGCAGGTCGCGGGCCACCTGCCCCTGGCTCTGGATGATCTGCCGCTCGACCTGTGGGCCGCCGCCGGGCACAAGGGGCTGCTGGGGCCGCAGGGTGTGGGGCTGCTCTATGTGGCACCTGGGATCGAACTGGAGCCGCTCCTGGTCGGAGGCCAGGGGTTCCACTCCGAAGAGGAGGAGGCGCCCGAGGAGTTGCCCGAGCGCCTCGAGGCGGGCACGGTGAACACCCCCGGGATCCTTGGCCTTGGCGCCGCCGCGACCCACCTCCGCCAGCGCGGGCTGGCCGCGCTGCGCGCGCATGAGGTGGAGTTGATGGCGCGCCTCTGCGAGGGGCTGGCCCGCATCCCCGCTCTGGAGATCCACACGGCCCGGCGGCCCGATCTCGGGGTCGGGGTGGTGTCCGTGCGCATTGCCGGCTGGCCCAGCTCCGTGGCGGCGCAGGTCCTGGACCAGGAATTCGGTGTGCTCACCCGCGCCGGCCTGCACTGCGCGCCGAGGGCCCACCAGGCCCTGGGTACGGCCCCCCAGGGTACCGTGCGCTTCTCCACAGGCCCGTTCAGCACCGCGGACGACGTGGACACCGCCCTCGAGGCCGTGGCCGCCTTGGCCGCGAGATCCGAACGCGCCATGGAGCGGGTGTCCTCCGGTGTCTAGCCCCGCTCCGCGGCTCACGTTCGCCGGCACGACGTCGCTGCTGCGCGCGCAGCGCGTGCTGGCCGACAGCGGTATCCAGTGTCAGATCGTGCCTGCCCCTCCCGTGGGCAGCCCCTGCGGCCTGGCCCTGGAGGTGCCGGCGGAGCACCGAGACGCCGCCCTCTCCCTGCTGGCGACAGCGGGGCTCCGGCCGCAGGCCCAGGGCTGAAGCCCGTCCACGGACAGAGCGCCAGAAGCCGTCATCCGGCAGGTCTCCGCCGCGCCGCGGCGGGAGCCTCCGGTCCTCGTGCGCCAGGGGGCAGACCCATCTGTCCGCCACGTCTGCCCGTTCGGGCCAACGCCTTGGGCCGGGTGGAGGATTGGCTGGGGCATAACGGTCCAGTACCGTCGCGTGGGCCGCATCCATGCGGACAAGGGGGCGCGAGATGCGTCTGATCGTGGCCACCAGCTGGGAGGATGAACTCCTTCAGGGCCTGGCGGGGCTCCCCGTGCAGGCGGTCTTTGGCAAGCTGCAGCGTGATCTGGTGGGCGGTGGCCGCCCGGCCAGCACACTGCCCGCGGTCGATTGGGAGGGCATGGCCCGTCACGTGGCCCTGGCGCACCGTCTTGGGTTCCGCTTTCTGTACCTGTGGAACGTCGTCAGCCTCGGCGACGCGGAGTACGACCCAAGCTACGTGGCCCGCATGCAGGATCAGCTGCGCCGGCTGGTTGATCTGGGGATCGACGGCGTGGTGGTGGGTATGCCGTGGATGATCCCCCTCGTCAAGGAGGCCTTCCCGCACCTCGAGGTCTCGGTCTCCTCCATGGTCCACGTGCTGTCGCCGCGCGAGGCCCAGCAGCATGAGTCGATGGGCGCGGACACGATCATCCTGCACCACGCGGGCAACCGCGACTTCCGCACCTTGGCGGAGATCCGCGCCACGGTGAAGTGTGATCTGGAACTGATCCTGAACAACAGCTGCGTGTTTCAGTGTCCGTACGCCACCTGCCACCACGTCTCGCCGGCCTTCCACTCGCGGGAGGGCAGCGCCTCAGTCCTTGAATACGAGCTGTTCTGGTGCGCCGGACGCTACGCCCAGGACGCGGGGGAGATCGTGCGTTCCCGCTGGATCCGGCCCGAGGACCTGGCCGTCTATGAGTCGTACGGGTTCGACCGCTTCAAGGTCGTGGGCCGGGGCCGGGACACGGCCTGGATCCTGCGGGCGGCGCGGGCGTACGCGGCCCGTGCGTACCACGGGGATCTCACCGACATCATCAGCATGTCCCAGCACGCCCCGCTCAACCTGGCCCGGAGGCGGGCGGCGGAAGGCGGCGCCCATGCCGCGACGTGGGCCGCCATCGCGGAGGAGCTGACGCCGGTCCGCGCGCTGGGGCTGGA
>JAKAUG010000246.1 GCA_021827805.1 Bacillota bacterium
GCGCCTGGACGGTCCACCCCCGCCGGCCAGCGGTCCCGATTCTGCAACCGAACCCACTGAGGAGACTCCCGCCGCTCTGCAGGCCATGGAAACCGCATTCGCGACGTTCGCGGCCCGCGTCCGCCACCGCCGCGCCCAGCGGGGCCTGAGTCGCGATGAGCGCGCTCTGCTGGACGTCCTGCTCCGCCACCTCGACCGCCATGGCGCCACGCTCTGGGGCCATATCCTCCACGGCTCGGACGGCGCCACGCGCATAGTCGCCCGCACCAACAACCTTCTGGAGGGCCTCTTTCACGGGCTCAAGCACGGTGAGCGGCGGCGCAGCGGCAGGAAGGTGCTCACCCAGGACTTCGAAGGCCTACCTGCCGCCGTGGCCCTGGTTCATCATCTGACCCGACCCGACTACCAAGCGGGAGTACCGGCCCTTGGTCACGGCCCTGGGCGGGACATACCCCTCGCGCGCGTGCTGTCCCCGTACTGTGTCAGCGGCAGCGCCGACCTGCTGGACGGTCAGAGCACCCTCGACCTGCGTGCAGCCGCCGTCGGACTGGGGCTGAACGAGGTGGTGAGCGTCGGCGTGCGGTTCGCGCGGGCCGGGTACGCCGCCGTGACGGACTTCGCGACCCAGCGGCTGCGGGCCCAGTCCGGGGTATGTCGGTGCCTGCTGGCCGACGAATCCCACCACCTGCTCGCCGACCCGGCGATGTCCCGGTGGCTGGAGCGGCAGCTCCGCGAGGCGCGCAAGCAGGGGGTCAGCGTCACGGTCGTCAGCCAGGGCATCGGGGACTTCCTCGGGCAGCCGAGCGGCCGGGCTGTCTTCCAGAACGCGGCCGCCAAGCTGTACCTCCATCAGCCGGCCGCCGGCCTGGACGCGGCGGCGCATACGCTGGGCTGTGACCCGGCTGTGCTGGGGGAGGCGGTGCAGCTGCCACGAGGGCACGCCATCCTCGCGGTGTCGGGCCGCACTGTGCAGGTGCAGGTCCGGGCGCCCACGAGCCTACATCGTCTGTTCCGGACTGATGTGAATCACGGGAGAGGTGAGGCCTGATGGGGCCGATGTGCGCTCGGCCGTTCACTCGCCGTAGCTGGCCAGATCCGCTGGGATGGGCACGACCCCGTCGAAATAGTCGTCGAAGAAGCGATCGACGGGTGCGCCGCCCACCTCAACGAATATCCGCCGCACGTCCGCCGGCGTAGCAGTCCTTCCCTCGAAGGCGTGCAGCAGATTCGAGAGCGCGGCGTCCATCTTTACCCGGCCCACCAGACGTTCCAGCAGAAGCATTACCGCGGCGCCCTTCCTTTGGCGCAGGGAGGAGCTCTCCGGGGTGTCGTACCTGCAGTCGCGCAGCGAGACGCCGGCCGCCGTCTCCGCCGCTCTGGCCGCGGGCAGGAGATACTCCGCCATGTGAGTGCGAAAGGCGTTCTCGCCGAAGCGATCACGCATCAGGCGCTCGTCGCCGTAGTGCGCAAGAGCCTCCAGGTACCCGAGGCTGGCGGCTTCGTCGAAGCCCACCCCCAGCCCCCACCACTGGTGGCAGACCTCGTGGCAGAGCAAGGCGAAGGCCCCAGGATCCGCCATCGGGTCGCTGTTGAGGTGTCCAAACAGGGCCAGACCCGGCCGTGAGCAGTTGCCGCACGAAGCGTGGGGTAGGCAGGCCAACGTGATGCGAGGGAAGGGGCAAGGGCCCCACCACTGCGCGTAGGCGCGAACTGCCGCCGTCGCGGCAGCCACGACCCCCCGCGGATTGCAGGGGGCATTCCACTGGCAGAGCGCCCGGAGTTCCACCGGGCCCGTGGTTTCGTCGTGGCTGCGTCCATCACCGACGGCGAGGGCGAAATCCTCCAACGCCGCATCGCGAGTGTCCCACACGCAGTGCACCGCTTCAGGCGTCCGTCTGTGCTCGACCAAGCCGAAGGAACTGACGGCGGCGAAGGTTGCCGGGGCAGTCAGGGTCACGCGGCTCGCCGACGGCGCGTCGAGCGCGAAGCGCGGACGCCAGCCCGTCATCGACTGCAACTCGTACCAGGGGTGCCCGCCCGCGTCGCGCATGAACGCTTGCGTCAGGCGACCCTCGTAGGCGACGTGCACCTGAAGACGGAGTCCCGTCGCCGACGATGCCTCAATGGCGCACACGCCGTCCACCTCCGCGGGCCGAGCCGTGCCGTTCACCTGGACAGCGGTCACGGTCAGACCGGGGGAGACCGCGAAGGCCACGCGGCCGGTGGCGCTGATCGCATTGCCCTCCACTGTGGCTGTGCCACTGACGCCGCCGGCCGCATCGAGACGAAGGTCGTACACGCCGCGGTGCACATGAAGACCCTCCGAGCGGACACGGTCGACCCAGCTCACCCGCATGACCTCCTACCGGTGCCGGTACCCCCTGCGAATGGACCCAGGAACGGGTCAGGCGGTCCGAACAGGCTTTCTCCGCGACCCCTTCTGCCGTGGGCGGAGAATGCCGTCTTCATCGCGCCCGCGAAGGCAGCCGCCATGTTGTCCGACGCCTCTACAAGCGGGTCCCGCCGCGGATGGGCGCACGACCTGCCCCAAGCGGGTGCGGATCCGGGCACCCGGCCCGCACGCGAAATGGAGGTGCTCCCCATGTGGCGTCCATCCGAGATCGCCGGCATCGTGCTCCTGGCCTTGATCGTGGGCGGCATCCGACTCGCCCAACGTTTCGACCCGGCCTTCACCGTCACCTGGCTCTGGGTTCGCCGTCCAACCGTCGCCCTCCCGTGGCTCCTGCCGGCGCTCCACCTGCTCGTCGCCGCCGCCCTGCTCGCCGGGGCGGCGGTTCTGTTTCTGGCGCCTCTCCCGCGACGACATGGGCGCCCCTGACGGTCGGCGCGCTATTCGACGGCTGGGCGGAGACCGTGCAGAACCGCTACCTTCCCAGGCTGCAGGGCAGTGATCCGCTTTGCCTGGACCTCTTCCGCGACGCCGAGGGCCGGGCCTTCGGCGCGGCCATGGCCATGGGCCTGCAGTTCGTGGGCCAGTTGGCCGAGCCCCGGGCGCAGGCGACGGTGCGCGAGCTGGTGCGGCACCGCTTCGTGTTCCGCACGCAGAACGTCGCCGAGGCCGAAGAGGGAGCCAAGCTCCTCGCTCGCATCTACGTCAACATGATCTCTCCCGGCCAGGAGCTGCAGGACGTGCTCAGCTTTACACCGGACGACCTCTTCAACCTGCCCAACTACCGCTGCGCGACCCGCGTGCTCGTGGACGGTCGGCCGCAGACGCCGTTCCTGGGCGAGACGATCCCGCCCACTCCCGCGGGTGACGGTCAGGGTTGGGGCAGCTGCGCGGACGGGTGGCTCCTGAATGCACCGAGAGAGCCGGGCGATCTCGCTGAGTAGGTGGCTCCCACTGGCGGGACGGACGGTGCGACTACCGGGGAGGGCCCGCGCGACGTCCCGGAAGAGACGAGCGGCCACGGTCTGGCGGAGGAGGATCTCACACGCATCCGCTCCCGTTTCGGCGCCGAGGCCACCGAGGCGGCGGCCAGCGCCCTGCGCCGCTGGCCGCGCGGCAGCGTACGCAATCGCGCCGGATTCGCGTGTCGGGCGGCCGAGCGCGCGGCCCGCAAGGACGGTGACGCCAAGGCGGGAGCCTGAAGTGAGAAGTGATGCTTCATTGGTCTCTGCCAGGCGGCCCGGCAGGGTGACGGTGTCCAGAACAAGCGTAGCGCTCCCTGCACAGCCCCGCTCCCCCCATCGCCCCGGCAGCCCCCTTCACGGTTTGACGGCCCGCACGTACTCTCCCCGCGTCCGGAGCGTGATGCCGTACCTCGCGGCGTCCCGCGCCATTTCGCCGTCGTCCGGGTCGATGGCCCTGCCAGGGGATACCTCGTGCCGCACGACCTGAAGCCCAGCCGCCGAGACGGCTT
>JAKAUG010000420.1 GCA_021827805.1 Bacillota bacterium
CGATCGTCACCGAGACCAGGCCGGGGGCCACGATCCCGTTGCCCACGGCCCCGGCGGCCTGATCGCCCGCGCCCCCCACGACCGGCGTGCCCGCGACGAGGCCCGTGGCCTGGGCGCCGGCGGCGGAGATGCGGGCACTGGATTCCGGGGACTCGCCGGTCGGCGGCCACCACTCCGCGGGCATGCCCACCAGGTCGAGGAGCTCCTGGCTCCAGCGCCGCCGTGCCACATCGAAGGCCAGGGTGCCGGAGGCGTCGGAGACCTCCGAGGCGGCCACGCCGGTCAGGCGCAGGCGGATGTAGTCCTTGGGGAGCAGCACGCGCCGGACGCGCGCGAAGTTCTCCGGCTCGTGCTCGCGCACCCAGAGCAGCTTGGTCACCGTGAAGTTCGGCAGGGCGGGGTTGCCCACCAGGGCGATGATCCGCTCCTGGCCGACCTCCCGGCCCAGGGCCTCGGCCTGTGGCGCGGAGCGCTGATCGCACCAGATCAGGGCTGGGCGGATCACCTGATCGGACGCGTCCAGGAGCACGGCCCCGTGCATCTGCCCCGTGAGCCCGACGGCGGCGATGGCCGAGCCGGCGATCCCGGCCTCCGCCAGGGCTCCGGCGATGGCCTCGGCCGCGCCTCGCCACCAGGCCTCCGGGTCCTGCTCGGCCCAGGTGGGCTCGGGCTGGAGCAGGGGGTAGGCCGAACTCGCGCTGCCCAGCAGCCGGCCGTCCTCCCCCATCACGAGCGCCTTGCAGGCCGACGTTCCCAGATCCACACCGAGAAAGGGCACAGCACGCCACCCCCGCCTTAGGTTTCGGGCCTCTGGCGCCGATTCCCGCAGGCCCTGGCACTCCCGCCAGCGGGCCGGTGCAGGAACGGGGCGGACCCAGCCGGAAACCTGGACACGCCAACGAGCGCTCGGGGGAGGGGTCTGGATTGGCGAAACAGGTCCGAGTGGGTATGGTGGGCTACAAGTTCATGGGTCGGGCCCACAGCCACGCGTATCGGGATGTGGCGCACTTCATGAACCTGGACGCGGAGCCGGTGATGGTCGCCCTGTGCGGCCGCGATGAGGTCGCCGTCCGCGAGGCCGCGGCCCGCAACGGCTGGCAGGGGTACGAGACGGACTAGCGCAAGCTGGTGGCTCGCCCCGACATCGACCTCGTCGACATCGGCACGCCGAACAACCTGCACGCGGAGATCGCGATCGCGGCGGCCGCGCACGGCAAGCACATCCTCTGCGAGAAGCCGCTGGCCCTGGACCTGGAGCAGGCGCGCCGCATGCAGGCCGCGGCGGCCAAAGCCGGCGTGGTGGCCATGATCTGCCACAACTACCGCTTCGCGCCGGCGGTGCAGTTCACCCGCCAGCTCATCGCCCAGGGCAAGCTCGGTCGCATCTACCACATTCGAGCGCAGTACCTGCAGGACTGGATCATGGATCCCGAGTTCCCCCTCGTGTGGCGACTGCAGAAGGACGTGGCGGGCTCGGGCACCCACGGGGACCTCTCGGCGCACATCATCGATCTGGCCCGCTTCCTGGTGGGCGAGTTCGAGAGCGTCACGGGGCTGCTGCACACCTTCGTGGAGGAGCGGCCGCTGGACACCAGCGGCGAGGGCGCCTGGGGCGCGCAGGGGCAGAGCGGCCAAAAGCGCGGCAAGGTCACGGTGGACGACGCGGCCATGTTCCTGGCCCGGCTGGAGGGCGGCGTCCTCGGGGTGTTCGAGGCCTCGCGCTTCGCGGGCGGGAACCGCAACGGCAACCGTTTCGAGATCAACGGCAGCAAGGGCTCGGTGCGCTGGGACCTGGAGAACATGAACAACCTCCAGGTCTACCTGGCCGACGACCCGGCGGGACTGCAGGGCTTCCGCACGATCAACTGCACCGAGGGCGGCGTCCACCCCTATGCCGAGAACTGGTGGCCGCCGGCTCACATCATCGGTTACGAGCACACCTTCGTGCACCTGGTGGGCGAGTTGATGAACGGGATCGCCGCCGGGCGCTCACCGCACCCCAACTTCGAGGACGGGGTGCGCAACCAGGCGGTGCTTGAGGCGGTGAGTCAGTCCTCGAGCAGCGGTCAGTGGGTCAAGGTTCAGGCCGGCTGAGCGCTTCGGTCCGGCGTGGCGGGCGCCCCTTTCGCGGGGCGCCCGCCGTCGTCCCGAGGCGCAGAGGGGGTGGCGGGTGTTGGCCGGGGCAGCGGGCAGGGCGTTCACCGTACGCGACCTGCAGCGCAGCAGGGCGGAGGGCCGCCGCATCGTGGCCGTCACCGCATACACGGCGCCGGAGGGGCGCCTGTGCGATGCGGCGGGTGTGGACCTGGTCCTGGTCGGGGACTCGCTCGGGAACGTGCTGCTTGGGCTGCCGGACACCCTTGGCGTGACCCTGGCCGACATGGTGCGGCACACCCAGGCGGTGGCGCATGGCGTCCAGAGGGCTCTCCTGGTCGCGGACCTGCCCTTTTTGTCCTACCAGGCCTCGGTCGCGGAGGCCGTGCACAGCGCGGGCCAGCTCCTGCAGGCGGGAGCCGCCGCCGTGAAGCTCGAGGGCGGCGCGTTCTGGAGCCAGACGGTGCGCCACCTGGTGGCCGCCGGGATCCCGGTGGTGGGTCACCTTGGCTTCACGCCCCAGTCGGTGCACCGCCTGGGCGGGCCCAGGGTCCAGGCGCGGTCCGCCCAGGCCCAGGCGCAGCTCCTGGAGGACGCGCGCGCCCTGGAGGAGGCGGGAGTCTCGGCCATTGTTCTGGAGATGGTGCCCTCCCCGGTCGCGGCCGGCGTGAGCGAGCAGCTGCGCGTGCCCACGATCGGCATCGGCGCGGGCCCCGCCTGCGGGGGCCAGGTGCTGGTCCTCTACGACCTCCTCGGGCTCTCGCCGCAGGTGCCGCGCTTTGCCCGGCGATACGCGGACCTGCGCTCCCTGGCCACCCAGGCGGTCGAGGCCTGGGCCCGGGACGTCCGTGAGGGCGGCTTCCCCGGGCCCTCCGAGACGCACGACGGGACACACTGGGGTGGGGCGGAGGAGACGGAGGCGTGAGACGGGTCAGCACTGTGGCCGAGGTCCGGCAGTGGGCGTCCACCCAGCGCGCCGCGGGGCGCACACTGGCCCTGGTGCCCACCATGGGCGCGCTGCACGCCGGCCACCTCTCCCTGGTGGCGGTCGCGCAATCCCGCGGCGCCGCCGTGGCCATGAGCGTGTTCGTCAACCCGACGCAGTTCGGTCCGGGTGAGGACTGGGAGCGCTACCCCCGGGATGTGGAGGCCGATGCCGCCAAGGCCGAGGCCGCGGGTGTGGAGCTGCTGTTCGCGCCCGGGGCGGGGGAGATGTATCCTGGGGGCGACGGCATCGCCGTGGACCCGGGGCAACTGGCACAGATCTGGGAGGGCGCCCAGCGCCCGGGGCACTTCCGGGGTGTGGCGACCGTCGTGGCCAAGCTCCTCAACGTCTTCACCCCAGATCTCGCCGTCTTCGGTCAGAAGGACGCCCAGCAGGTCGTCGTGGTGCGGCAGCTGATCCGCCAGCTGCACTTCCCCACGCGCCTGCTGGTGGGACCCACGGTCCGGGACCACGACGGCGTGGCGCTCTCTTCGCGGAATGTGTATCTCGACGAGCGGCAGCGCCGCGCGGCGCCGGTGCTGCGGGCGGCGTTGGAGGACGGCCTTTCGCGGCTGCGGTCCGGGGAGCGCGACCCCCGGGCTGTGGAAGAGGCTCTGGGCGTGCGGCTGGCCACCGAGCCGCTGGGCTCGGTCGACTATGCGGCGGCGGTCGCGGCCGACACGCTGGAGCGCCCGCGGGTGTTGACGGGGCGCGTGCTGCTGCTGGTGGCGATGCGCTTCGGGAGCACGCGCCTTCTGGACAACGCCTGTGTGGAGATCGTGGGGCGGGAGGTCCAGAGCGCGC